>CAYWJC010000175.1:0-6308 GCA_964458505.1 uncultured Candidatus Peribacteria bacterium
TAATTCTTTTAGTAACTTTATGTATATTATTTTTTGTTAATTTACATTGAGATTTTGATCAAAATACAAATTATAATATTTTCAAAAGTATTTTTTCTATCTTAGTTACCTTTTTTCTAAGTTTATGATTTTATTTAACATCTGAAAATTTATGATTTTCTAAAATCAAGAAATATTTATCTCAATTACTTGCAATTTGTTTCTGAATTTTATTTTTCTTTTGATTCAAAGGTAATAACATTGAAAGTTTTGATAATGTAATTTATATGCTATTGACGCTTTTCTGAATCATATCTTTTTTATTTTTCTCTCCTTATGTAAAAAATATATTTAAAAAAGAGAATATCCAAAAGATTTATTATAGCTATTTTTATAGGGTCAGCGTTGTTTTTTTGATCTCATGAATCTTGTGATGAATATTATTCGCACTTGGAAGCATATGAATCACTGTGGTTTCTGAACTTTTTGATATCAGATTTGAAGAGATATACGGTGACTGGGCAATAATTTCACTATCATTTATCACCCCTATTTTTGCACTGACTCAAATCCCTAAAAAAGAAACTTTAAATAAAGATACTTTCAACGAAAATGCATTTTTTTCATTCTTGGTTAAATATATTGCAATCCCATTCATATATGTCTATTTTATAATCCTATATGTATATACAGTAAAAGTGCTTATTAATTTCTGAGATTGGCCAAAATGAGAAGTTAGTTGGATGGTTATTATATTTTCCATTTTCGGTTATATAATCTATATTTTTTCATATATATTCGAAGATACCAATAAGTTCATAAAATTTTTCAGAAAATGATTTCCATTTGTTGTTGTTCCTCAATTATTCATGTTGTTTTATGCTATTTACATTAGAATATCCCAATATGACATAACAGTAAACAGATATTTTATAGTAGTTTTCGGAGTTTGGCTTTCTGTAGTTTCTCTTTATTTGATTTTTTCAAAAAGAAAATCTCTTGCTTGCATTCCACTTATATTAACAATCTTTTCAATAATTATATCTATTTGACCATGGTGAGTTTATTCATTTCCTGAATCAAGACAATTAAAAAGACTTGAAAATAATCTAGTAAAAGCATGAATATTAAAAAATTGAGAGATAATTCCTCTAAAAAATTATGAAGATATTAGTCCAAACTTATCATATGAAATTTATTCAGAAATTAACTATTTATGCGATTATAATGATTGCAAAAGTATTAAAGAATTATTTTCCGAAGAATATGTCAAATTAAAACAACAACGTGAATCTGACTTAAACAATATGAAAATAAATTGAGGCCTTTATAGAAATAATAAGCTGAGTAGTTCAGAAATTGCAAATGCTATCACACAGGGGATAAAGGTTAAATATAGTTTTACAAACGATTTCGAAAGAGAAACTTTAAACTTTAATTTAGATCCAAAAGATTGAGTATTTCCGTTAAATGTAGATTGATATTCAAAAATTCTAAAACTTGGATCCAAAATAGATATAAGCAAAGGTTCATTGGAAATCATAGACAACTGACAAATAATTGACATAATTGATATTAAAGAAATTGATAATAAAATATCAGAAAAATATAAGCAAACTAAACGATTAGACTTAAGTTTAGAAGATTTAACTTTTGAGCTAAAGTGAACCAATTGAACTTATAAAATATTTTTGGATTATATAACATTGAAAAATCCTCTTTATAAATGAGAAATTAAACAAGAAGATTACTATTATGCCTGATGATATGTATTGGTTAAATAATTAATCGATACTTGCCATTTCAATGTTTTTAACATCACTTATTTCATCTTTTTTTCAGTCTTCTAAAATTTTGTAATGATTGTTTTTGTATCAATATTCCAAATATTCCAAAATAATTTTTTTGTTGGAATAAATAAAATATCAGACATAGATAAACATAGAAATCCACATTATCTCTATATAAGGAAAAAATATTCGTATAGTTAAATCTATTACAATCCAATGGTAAATATATATCTTTAAACTCTTATCTCAAAAGAGCCTTAAAGCTGATAGAGCAAGATTGATTCTTCAAGATTTCACTTTTTCCAGCCAAATGAAACACTGAACAAAAACGAACAACGCAAAAAAACACACAAAAATATAATATGGCATCAAAGGGAAAATATATGGATTTAAGAATAATGATTCATTATTCGTTATTTTCAAGGCTCACAAAATGATTGTAATAATGGAGAAAATGATTATTGCCTCATGCCTTCTTTTTTCAAATCCAAACATTGAGAAAAGACTTCCCATAAGATAAGGAACAGCCCAAAGCGCTATTGGGAAAAGTACAAAATCATTTGAATAAAGTACATCTAAAAATATATTCCTTTCTATCGGAAAAAATGGGTTTGCAGGATTAAATGGCAAATAGTTTGGCAATACAAACCCATAATTGATTAATAATATCGCCAATATCAATCCGAAAACAAAACTTTTTTTATATTTGAAATTTTTATTCACATAAAGAAGAAGGGGTGAGAAAAATAGGAATATCGAGTCCATTATTAGGACGGTTATCGGAGATGTGAATGATTTAAAAGTAAATATTCAAGTCATATCAAAGGTTTTCTTATCTGTGAATTGTTGATAGAAATTTGAAGTTGAAAAGTCAAAAGTATAGTATTTTATTATGTTGTATGCAAAATAAATTCACAATAAAATCAAAATTCTCTTATAAAGCTTTTTTATGGGTTTTTTAAGACTTTCATAATTTCCGTAAGCCTGAATGATATTCGCTCAAGTTAAGGTCACAAAAAAAATAAGACTGGTGTGTAAAACCTCTTTTAGGATACTTGTCGTAAATCAAAGCTGCATATTAGACCAATCTAAAAGATGGATTATGATCATGTAAAACAATGCGAGTCACTTTAGATAAGAAATATAGAAATTCCTTTTAGGAGAAAAAGTATTGGTCATTTTTTTAAAATTTTAACAAACCTGATTAATATAATTTAAAAACAATATTATTCAAGGCAAGTTAAAAAAAAGTTAAAAATTGAGTTATTTCTGAATTGCATTGATATTTTTAAACTTTTTGTTTATTTTTCATACAAAAAAAATATACTTTCAATAACATTAACAATAATTTATGTGAAATATAATTTTTTTATTGGGATATTTGCTTGTGGCATTCGTTTTGACTTTTGCCCTAACTCCTTTTTATATAAAATTTCTTCATAAATACAAACTCTGAAAACAAATAAGAGAAGAAGGATTGGTTTGAAAAGCAACAGAATTTGCAAAGCTTCACAAAGACAAAACTTGAACTCCAACCATGTGAGCATGAATAATACTTTTTATGGTGCTGTTTTTGGTTGTTTCATCTGTAATAATAAAATATTATTGAAATTATTTCGAGAATATCTTTTGAATAAGAATACGTTTTTCTCTTTTAAATAGAAATGAAACTTATTTGTCACTATTTACCCTGTTTACAGTTGGGCTTTTAGGGCTTGTGGATGATTATATGAATGTGAGATGAATCTGAAGAACAAAAGGAATTTCAGCAAAATTTAAAATGGCATGGTTAATTACTTTCGCTTTTGCTTGAGCTTATTGGTTTTATTTCAAGCTAGGTCATACAAGCTTTTATTTGCCTTATTTGTGAAATTTTAATATCTGATATTTCTACATCCCACTTTTTGTTTTTATAATAATCTCAATGGCGAATGCTGTGAATATCACAGATTGATTAGATGGTCTCGCATGATGACTTTTGCTTTTTAATTATACAATTTATGCCATAATAACTTACAACCAAAAACTGCTTATCTTATCAGCTTTATGCATGATAATAGTATGAGCTCTTATTGCATTTTTGTGGTTCAATATAAAACCGGCTCAATTCTACATGTGAGATGTCTGAGCATTAGCACTCTGAGCAAATCTCTGAATCATGGCCATGATGACAAATACTTTAGTAGTTTTGATGATCATTTCTTGAATCTACATACTTGAAATAATAAGCGTTATCATTCAAATAACTTCAAAAAAACTCAGGAATTGAAAAAAGGTCTTTAAAATAGCACCCTATCATCATCATCTTGAAGCTTGTGGATGGAAAGAAGAAAGTATTGTAATGAGATTTTGGCTTATTTGAATGGTTCTATCAAGCATTTGATTAATCGTAAGCTTACTTTAAAAACTTTAAAATATCAGAAAAATTGCTATTTATAGCAATTTTTTTGTTCATTTGCAAAAAAATAATTTGTGTAGTAAGATAAAATAGACTTTAAACAAATATAAATATATGAAAAAGGTTTTTATTTTATTTTTTGGCTTCCTTGTTTTTTGCAAAACCGATGCAGATTTTACGATAATCAGGAACATAATCGATTCCTGAACTGAAACAAACTGCAGTATCATAAAAGTTGACGACGGTGATACGTTAGATGTTTCTTGTCAAAACCACAACCAAGAGAAATATTTTCCGAATATCAGATTAATTTGAATTAATGCTCCTGATTTGGATTGGAACTGAGAATATAAATATAGACATTGTTATTATAACGAATCCAAATCTGCTTTAAACAGTATTAAAAATAGAAGATTTGATATGATTTTTTATTGAAGCGATCTATGTAAGGATGACGAAAAAGGATGCAGAAATCTAGTCAGATTATCAGATCATATCACATGATCCGATATAAATGAACTGCTAATTTTAAAAGGATATGCATTCAGTTGGACAAATTTTTCTTCAATTCCACTGGATCTAAAAATAAAATATATAAAAGCTGAAAGAAGAGCAAAAGAGAGTTGATCTTGATTATGGTGAAAATGCGAGACATCGTTTAATTTTTTAGCAAAAATAGATTCTTCTATACCGACAAAAATGACAAAATAAAATCTCCTTCAAGGAGATTTTATTTTTAAATTCATGATTTATTCAATTCTTCCAATTTTGCCGTTTGATCAGCAATCGTAAGATCTTCGATGATATGATTTAATTTTCCCATCATAATCGCTGGAATATTTGGATAATTTTGACCTATTCTATGATCTGTAACTCTATCCTGAGGGAAATTATATGTTCTTATCTTTTCACTTCTATCTCAGCTTCAAACTTGAGCCAGACGAGCCGCTCATATTTGACTGGATCTTTTTTCTTCCTCCATTGCATGCACCCTATTTCTCAAGATTTGCATGGCTTTTTCCTTGTTTTTTAATTGACTTCTTTGATCCTGACATTCCACAAATAAACCTGATGGCTTATGTACAATCCTTATTGCAGATTCAGTCTTATTTACATGTTGTCCACCTGCACCAGACGCCCTACAAGCAGAGATTTCCAAATCCTCATCTTTTAAGACAACATCAACCTCATCAACTTCAGGTAAAACTGCTACCGTGATGGCACTTGTATGAACTCTTCATTTACTTTCGGTATCAGGAATTCTTTGAACCCTATGAGTTCATGCTTCAAATTTAAATTTTGAATATGCTCAGTATCCGCTGATTTTCATGATAATTTCTTTGTATCAATCATTTTCACTCAAAGATTCATCCAATATTTCCAATTGAAAACCTTGTTCTTTGGCAAAAATCATATAAGAATTTGCAAGTTCTCTTGCAAATAGTGCTGCTTCTTCTCAACCTGTTCATGCCCTTACTTCAAGCATTATATTCTTTTCGTCATTTTTATCTTTCGGTATAAGCATTATTTTCAGTTTTTCTTCAAAATCAGAAATCTTCTGTTCACTTGATGTCAATTCTTCTTTGGCCATCTCGATCATCTCGGGATCCGATTCATTTTTTAGGATATTTTTTGCTTCTTCAAAATTTTCATAAGTTCTCTTATATTCTTTATAAATGATAACAGTTTCCTCAAGATTTTTCTTTTTTTGCATCAATTCTTTTAATTTTTTCGGATCGTTGTAAATTTCTGGATTTGTAAGTTCTTTTTCTAGGTTTTCATGCTCCGCAACCAGATTATCTAATTCAAATTTCATTATTATTTTTTAACATTTAAACACGCTTAAAGTTCTAAGCATTTATATAACTATATATATTTTTTTGACTTTTACAATTTTTTTAATAATCTTGTGCGTGCTTTAATTTAAAAAAAATGCAAACAATAATTTTTTTTCAAAATTTTTTTTCAAATTTAGCTACATTTTTATTTATTCCTTCAGTCTGTCTTTTTCCCGCACTTCTAATCCTTGGAATATATTGAAAAATGAAAAACAATTACTACAGATTGAAAAAATATATAATTTGGTGGCTTTATAGTCTGATTCCCTTTGTGATTTGCCTTTGAGCAAGCACTACCCTGAA
>CAYWJC010000176.1:0-4353 GCA_964458505.1 uncultured Candidatus Peribacteria bacterium
AGTTTCTAAGCCAAGAAAAAATAGGAAAAATCCTAGAAAAGACTGATATTGCAATCACAAGAGCTTGAGCAACCAGCCTAGCCGAACTAGAAGCATTTGGCATCAAGATGCTCATAATTCCGCTTAAGGAATCAGCAAACGACCATCAATTCTTCAATGCAGTAGCCTATGCGGATAAATGAGAAGTCATGATAGAAGAAAAAGATTTATCAGCTATTCCAGAACTCATAAAGACGTTCAAGAGCTTCAAAAAAACCCCACACCAGATTCCTCTTTGTTGAGCACTAGAGATCATAGCAAGCGATTTGATATAATATTCATTTTTAACGCATGGATAGAAGGCAAAATCATGCCCACAGAGAAGAGCTTAATATCAAGCTCTCAGTGTCACATCATAATTACATGGAGCTGAAGAGATATGAGTTATCTAGGAAATGCTTGGCCAAAGAAATAACTATTTCTGAAATGGTAAGCTCTATCCTTAATTTATTTAAAGAGATGAATAGGCATAAACATTAAAATAATAGAAGTAACGTATTGTCTAACTGATAATTACTTTTTAGATATCAATTAATAATCCCATAAAAAAATATGAAAGTATTTGTAGAGAATGAAGCTGGCTCCAATCAAAAAAATCTATATGACGAAAAGACTCTCGAGTACAAAAAGACAGTTACCGTTTCTAAAAAATACCCTTACCCTTATTGATTTATCTTGGATACAACGAGTGGTGATGGTGATAATCTTGATTGCTTCATCATAACCGATAAAGAATTAAAAAGATGACAAATCATTGAATGCGAGCCAATTGGATTGATGGAACAAACAGAAACTTCAAGAGAAAATATTGAGGAAGAAGATAATAACGTCCTGGCTAGTCTTCCAGATGAAATCTTTGAAATAGATGACGATATAAAAGAACGGCTTTGAGATTTTGTATTACATGTATTTGACCACCTACCCAATAAAAAAGTTCAAATATGAAATTTTTATAATCAAGATATAGCGCTTGAGTATATAAAAAAGTGTGAAGATAAATAATTAGGACATTAACTTCATCAATTTTTCATTAAAAATATTTTTCTTCAATTTTTCAATATTTTTCTTTTCATAAAATAAATAATGACCGTTGTAAGTTATTTATTCTTACATCTTATTTTTTATAATTATTGTTTTATGAATTCACTTAATAAAGTGCAGTTAATTGGGAATGTAGTTAAGGATCCTGATATCAAAGAGATTACTAAAGGACAACGAGTTGCTAATCTGCAAATAGCTACTAGCAAGCAATGGAAAGATGCAGATTGAAATAAGAAAGAGAGTACAGAATTCCATTCGGTAGTCCTATGGTGAAAACTCGCAGATATAGTAGAGAAATTTGTAGGTAAAGGGAAGAAAATTTACATAGAATGATCGCTGCAAACCAAGACTTGGGAAGATGATAAAAAAGTTAAGAAATATAAGACGGAGATAGTTGCTGAGAATATTATATTATTGGGCATGCCTGACAAGAATGAGAAAGAGATAGATGTGAAGGATGTATAATTAAATATAATGAAATTAATGCTCCTGAAATTCATCTGAATTTTGGGGGCATTTTTTTAATTAGAGGATATCAAATAATAAAATCGTGACTGCAAGGCATTAAATGGTTATTGACAAATTATTTCTTTACTTTTTCAATATTTTTCTTTTAATTGATTTATATACTCAATTATGATAATATTTTAATTATTTATAATAATGCCATGAGCAAAGAGATAATAAGCTTCTACAATACAAAAGGCAAATGTCTTTGAGATTGAGAAAGAAAAGCTGTTTTAAAGCAACAAGAGACAATATCAAGACAAACTTTAACCAGGAAAGTAGTTGATGGTATTTTAGACTGAAATAATGAAATTCCAGAGGAGAATATTGCCGTAAGATCAATAATGATGTTTCTTTTTGATCTGAAATGAAATACCTACATAATTCAGAGAAGCAATGATAAGCCTGAGAATCCTTGATTGTGGGATAAATCAGTTTGATGACATGTTGTTAAGTGAGACAGTTATAATAAAACAGCTAAAAAAGAACTTGAAGAAGAGTTATGAATAACTTCGAGAATTATTAATAAAGCTGATAATATTGAAGAAGAAATAAGAAAGGTTGATTTAAATAATATTGCCATATTAGAAAGGGTTTGAGTTTTACATAATTATATATCAGTAAGAACCACTTTAACAGAAAATGATTATTGGTATAAATTAATAAATGTATGATTATATATTTGAGTTTATGATTGAGATGTAATTTTTGCTGACAACGAAGCCCAATGAAAAAAAATGATTCCAATGAATTTATTGGAAGAAGAGATAAAGAATAATTCTGAATTGTATACAGAAGATATGGTGACACTGATAAATAAATATAAAATTCTAGCCCGAATGCTTTCTGTTTCTGAAAAAATCAAAACTATTATTGCATAATAAGCGAATCTTATCCTAATTCATATAACTAATCTTATAAAACATGGAAAAAAGAATCCCAATGAATACGCAATCATTACAAGAAAACTTTAGTGATGTCTATAGGAATTTCTTTTCAAGAAACGATTTAGTTTTGAGTTGATGTTTTAATATACCTTGGTGATCATCAAGCGTATGACACAGGTCTAATCATTTAAGAATAAGATCAAAAATACCATTAAAGTGCTATATTTGAATTAAAAAAACTAAAATCAATGATGTTAAAATCAAAGATGTTATATTTTTTAATATTGTAAAGAAAACATTTGAATCCTATTCATTTAATAAAGTAAATAAAGAGGGTGAAAAAGTTATTCATATGCTGTCAGATATTATTTCAAAACAAAATTTAGAAGGTTGAATTGAAATTGAAATATTATCCGAAACCACAAGATGACATTCACTTTGATTTTCATGAACATCATTTTCGATGATAGTAGCAGCAATATATATTATTTGATGAAAACTATCAATCAATAAGCTTAAGGATTATGAAAATTTTATCACCTCAGACATATTTAAGAATATATTTATTGAAAGCTGGAAGCTTGATTTTATTTCAAGATATTGAAATACCATATGAGAGAATATTGCGAATACATTGTACAATAAAAAAGAACCTTCGTATTTCTATACTGAGAGTTTTTCAAGTGATATTGATATTGAAAAACTTGAGGATATATATTATGAATATTCTTCAATTCCTCTAAAATATAAGGAAAATATAATCACCTCTGATTTACCGATTGATTTTTGCTTAATATTCACATGAATTCCAACAGACACAAAACATGTTGAGCAATATAAAAAATGAGATTTGAAAGAGTTTGAAAAGTATAAAGAATTCATCCGGCAAGATCTAATTACTGAAAGTAATATAAACAAAAATTTATTTATTAATAAGTTTACCTGATGTGAGCCAATTTATAATAACTTTGTTAATGTATTGAGTTTACTAAGTGTAAAAACAATTGAGCTTTTTAAAAGATTATATGAAAATTGAGACAATAAAACAAATGTAGAAGAATTTATTTGACATATAAATGATTGTAAATCAGCAATATCATTAGTGGAAGATCAGAGTACTTTTGGGGAAGATTTTACATACTATTTCAGAAAAAATAAAAATAATTCTGAAGAGGTGGTATGAATAATGCCTGCCTACTCTTGAAAAATATGATGATGATATATAATTGTTACCAAAAGCTCTATCTCAAGAGAAACAATAGATGAAACTATTGCCGAGTTAAAGAATACTTATCCGAATATTGAAATTGAATATAGCTCATATTTAGATTGAGAATGTAGCGATTGATTAAAAATTGAGCAATATATATCTGAAAAAATGTTTTCCTCTTATATTGATAAAGATAAATTAGTTTGCACAAACAATAAAAATGAGTCTTATATATGAGATTATAATGAAATAATAAATAATGAACATGAATGAGTACTTCTTGATTTAATAAATTGAAAGATTAGCATAAATTGAGAAAAGTTAACTTCAAAAGATATTCCCTCACAGAATACAACCATAGAACTTTTATTGAATCTACTTAATAATTTAGACAAGGAGATTTCAAACAAAGAATTAATGTCATCTGCATATTCAAAAAATAAAAATGAAATGTTATGAAAAATAGTTATGCCATTCGTAAGGATTGTTGAAGAGAAAACTTGAGAAAAAATATCTTTGATATGTAAATGAAGTTTAACAGATTTTTATCTTAAGCTCGAAAAATCAGATATAAAAATATCAATTGTAAAAAAACCATAAATCCACCCAGCACTTAATTGCTTAATGCAAAAAAATGAAGAAATCAGCTGAAATTGAAAATAATCAAGA
>CAYWJC010000177.1:0-4705 GCA_964458505.1 uncultured Candidatus Peribacteria bacterium
GTCCCCTTGGATTATATAATATGATGAGAACCAACATCAAACATTATTGCTTGAGATGCAATAAAAATTTGAAGAAGAGGTAGGGTTCATTGAGAAATAATATTTGAATGAGCACAATTCCATACAGCATATATAAATTCTCAAAATTGAATAAACCTTACAAAGCTTTTAGTTGAATGATTTTTTAAGGAAATTATATGATCTTACGATAACTGAGTCGGAAAAATGCCAGCCACAAGCTTTGCTATTAGAAATATAAGAATGGATGATTTATGATGAAATACTGTTCCTTGAAAAATAATATTATCATTTGATGCAAGAATATCATCTGTCTGGTGACAGGAAACTTTTAAACTTGAACTAGAAAAAAGATTAGATAAACTGAAAATTAATTATGATTTGATCTTATGAAGATGAACGGATCCTTATTTTACTGAAGATAGTGATTTTATAAATAAAATATCGAAATCCATAGAAAAGGTTAATTGAGTAATTCCTGAGATAAATTGTGAATGATGAACTTCAGATTGTAGATTTTTTTGAAAAATATGAATTCCTACAATTGAAGTTTGATTGGAAAATTCAACAATTCATAAACCCAATGAAAGACAATCTATAGAGAATCTGGAAAGATTAAAAAATATTTATATTCAAATTTGAAAAGATTTATAGTATGAAAAATTTATCACAAGAAATATTGAAAAATGCTGCAAAGTTTGCACAGGAAGAACAAATTCCATTAATAAGGCAAATCAATAGTATTGCTCATCCAAATGCAATTAGGCTATGATTATGAGAACTTCCTTATGAAGTTGATGATAAAATTCTTGAGATTATAAAAAATCCAAAAGAAGAATATTTCAGATATGCCCCAAATGCTTGAATAATTCCTCTTCGTAGAAGTGTCGCTTTGAATTATTGAAATGAATATAATGAGGAAAATGTAGTTATCACGATTTGAGTTCAAGAAGCCATGTTTATCGTTTTATCAATTCTAAAAAAACTTTGAGCTAAAAAAATCTTAATTCCTGAAATATATTTTTGAATATATAAGAAAATACCTTCAGAATTATGATTAGAGATAGAAACTTTCGCTTTAGATTCACATTTTAAACCTAATTTTGAAAACTTAGAAAACAAGCTTAACTCTTTTAATCCTGAAATAATAATTATAAATTCTCCATGTAATCCAACTTGAACAATATATTCAAAAGAAGATAATAAAAAGTTGGCAGAAATATTTTTAAAAAACAGAAACCCGATTGTTATTTCAGATGAAATCTACAATAAACTCACTTTTAATGAAGAATTTGAGACATTTTTCAATTATTATGAAAATACTATTGTTGTAGATTGAATATCAAAAAGTTGAGCTAGTGCTGGACTTAGAGTCTGATGGATTTTTAATTGAAATAAAGATTTATCAAAATTATTCATTTGAATCTGAACAACAATAAAAAGTTCAACTCCAACATTAAATCAATATGCAGCAATGCCGATAGTGAATTGAGAAACTAAAAATTCTATCGATTCCTATAAGGAAAAACTAAAAATAAATTCTCTCGTAGTTGAAAAATATCTAAATGAACTTTGAATTGTTTTTAACAGCTCTCAATGATGATTTTATATGTTTCCTGATATTAAAGATTTTGTATGAGATGATAGTGAAGATTTTTGTAGATTCGCAGCTAAAAATGAAAATTGAGTTGTGGTGATTCCATGAAAAGCCTTTTGAAAGCCAACTAATGTTAGAATTTCATTTGCTTCAGACAAAATTGAAGAATGAATGAAGAGATTTTCCATGTTACTTAGTGAGTTTAAAACAAAACGATAAACCTATTTTATTTGGGACATGGTGCTGGGAAAGAAAAATGTTGTTCTTCCTTCTTCCTCAATCACTACTCCTTGTCAGACGAATAAGAAGCCAGATCCTGGCTTCTTAAATTTTTTGCAAATTTTCACTCGATCTGATTCCTTAAGCTAACAAAAAATATCCCAAAGGATATTTTTAAATTTTTTTTGGTGCTGCGTAGTGGAGGAAGTTAGAACTGTTTTTGGAGAGATGAATAGGAAAGTTTATATTCCTGAGTTTTAATATTTGTAAAAAAAACTATTTTATGGTTAAATAAAAGAAATAAAAATAAAACTATTTTATGCAAAAACCAAATGAAAAATCAGAAAAAGTTGAATTATCTGAATTTGATAAGGAATTAATTCGCGCATATGTTCAAGAAGTTGATAACAAAGAGGAAAAACAAAAACGAAGAAAAGAGTGTAGTGAAAAATTTTGAGTAAGTATAGGTACAATAGCAGCCATTACAGCATGGACAGTAATTAAAGAAAAAAAGTCTAATTCTTCAAAAATTAAAACTGTAACTAATGAAACTCCACCTAAAGTTATAAATATTATTTTAAGTCAAAATAAACAAAAATTAAGTTCTACCCCAATTCAGTTTGAGAAAATAAAGGATAGTGTAGCTGAAATACAAAAAATTAAAATTCTTGAGGAGATGAAGGACATTATTTTTGATTCAGAAGAAATTCTTGAAATAAATAATCATATAGCTTGTATTGCAGAGCATTATTGAATTTCTCCTTGGACTGTGGAACTTCTGGCAAGGCAAAATATTGTTTGAGCAATATCTTTAATTGATAAAGCTCGCAAAGAAAGTTCGAAAAACATTATTCTTGATGATATTCAAAAAGATGCCATACGTCTTTATGTTTCCCAATGAAACACTGTTTTTGAAAAACAAAAAAGAAGAGATGATATGTCAAAAGAATACAATGTTTGAATTAGGGTAATTTCTGCTATTACAGCTTGGGATACAATTAGAAAAAACCGTTCAGAAAAGTCAGAAAAAGAATACATAGAAAATGATTTGGAAACCAAAAAAATTCTAATTTGAAACTTAGATCAAGATAATGTAGATTTGGATGATTTGGTTATTACTAAAGACTGGAGAAAAAATTTTATTATTGAGCTAGCTGGAGATTTTAAATTGCAAGATTCTGATAATTTAGAAATCTTTTACAAAGATATTAAAGATTTATTACCTGAATATTCCAAGGAGGATATTGATTTAATTTTGAAAGAATACAATTTATTTCAGGGTAATGAAATGGTACCTGAATTATGTAGTGCAAATAATAAAGCGGAAAATGAATCTATAATTTCCTGAGAATGAATGTGAACATTAATTAATTATGACAATGAAATTAAAAATGCATGGAGACAAAAGCTAAAAGAATTTATTGACAAAAACACAGATAAAGAAAAAAGAAAACAGATGAAAATTCTTTGCCTTCCATGAATTGAATGTCTTGAAATTCCTATTTATCTAGAACTTTGATTTCTTCCCGAAAATATAGTTTGAGTAGAAGCTGGGATAGTTAAGTGAAAAGTCGATATAGATGTTTTAAAAAGATTTGAAGAAAATACAAAAAAATACTGAATTCAACATAGACTTTGAAAGCTTGAAAAAGTTCTTGAAACAGAAGAAGAAGTATTTGATATTGTGAGTTTAGATTTCTTGGGATTTTTGACTAATAAATATCTTGATATTTTATGTAAAATAAAAACAAAAAATAATTTTTTGCTTTTAACAAATTTTATGTGAAAAAGGGAAAATTCTAGTTCTCAAAAAATTTTGAATCACATCTCTTGAATAAAAACAAAGGGAAATATAGTATTAGAAAATAATTTCAATGCAAGGGAAGAGTACGAGGAGAAATATAAAAACACTAAAGAATGAAATATTGATATTAATTCTGATAGAAGTAATTGAATATTTAGAGCTATAGAAGGAAGTATATGAAGAGAAATTACAGAAGAATTTATGTATCCAGAAATTATTAATGAACTGAAGCAAATAATTTGAATAAATGAAAATACCGAATTATGGAGATATATAGAAGTAATATCCCTGTCAATATTCCAAAATTTATATGATTTCTTACTAAATTACATATTTGATAAATCATCCATTGTTGACAGTTCTTTAAAAAGAAAAGAACTTAATATTATTTTTCCAGCATTAACTGCAATGTTTTTTAAATGAATTTGTTGAATGAGACAATTGGAATGTTATAAATCATATAAATATACCAGCTCATCAAAAAGATGATCTACAACAATGTTTTCTGACTTTATAAAAATGGATAGATCAGCGAGTGTTTGTAATGAAATTAGACATTCCATCAAATTCTTTCTACTTATATTAAAAGAAGTATTTTTGGCAACTGATTTAAGTAATATACAACGCATCTATATAAATAATCCTTGAATTTTTCAAATCAAGGACAGTGATTGAAGATTAAAAAAACAATGAGATAAAATCACAAAAAAAGATTATATTATTTTTGTTATAAATAATAAAGAAATTTGTAGAATTCAATATGGAAAAATATTTAGGGATCCTATTTTCTTTGCAAAACATGAAAATAAGTTCTTAAAACTTGATGATTGATTTACTCATGATAGAAAAGAAATATTTTTGAAAAATTAATTAGTTTAATATTAATAAAAAATCCTTCAACTGAAGGATTTTTCCGCTTTAATAAGCCGTTTTATTATATTTGGTGCCCGGAGAGGGAATCGAACCCTCACTCTATTGCTAGAACGGGATTTTGAGTCCCGCGCGTCTACCAATTCCGCCATCCGGGCAAAATTATTGGATTGATTTGTAAAAGATATAATTCAGGG
>CAYWJC010000178.1:0-6638 GCA_964458505.1 uncultured Candidatus Peribacteria bacterium
TTAAGTTACCTATTTTGACTGATAGTTGATGATTCCAGGTTTTTTCTTTAGGAAATTTGAAGAGACAATCTTGAAGTTCAGGTAATTCTTTAGTGAAAATAACCGAAGACTGAGTTTATTTCAGTTCACATAGGGATTGATCCAAACATTTTTTTACACCGGAAAAAGCGATGCAGATACAAGAAAAATTATGAGCTGATATCATAATGGCGTTTGATGAATGTGCTCCATGAGATAGTAGTCATTATTATGCAAGAAAAGCAATGGATAGGACTCACAGATGGGCTTTAAGATCTTTGGAAGAACATAATAAGCTTCAATTAATAAGATGACAATTCTGAAAAGAGCCGCAAACCCTTTTTCCTATTGTCCAATGAGTTATATATGAAGATTTGAGAAAAGAGTCGATTGAATTCTTAAGAGATCTTCCTACTCCAGGAATTGCGATTTGATGACTTAGCGTATGAGAATCAAAAGAAGATTTAATTAAGATGCTTGATGTTCTAAGTCCGCTTTTACCAGATAACAAACCTCATTATCTTATGTGACTTTGAACTCCTGAAGATTTGATTGAATGAATCTATAGATGAATTGATATGTTTGATTGTGTCTTACCAACAAGATTAGGAAGACATGGAGTCGCATTTTCATCAATTTGAAACATTAAAATAACAAACGAAAAATATATTTTCGAAAAATCGGGAATTCCTATAGACGATGAATTATCAACAAGTGTGTCGAAAACATATTCTCTTTGATATTTAAGACACTTGCTTCACACTTGAGAACTTCTTTGAGGACAGCTTTTAAGTTTACATAATATTGAATTCTTACATAACATTACAAAAAAAGCCAGAGAGCATATTAGCAGTGGAACATATGAACAATTCAGAGCTAGATTTTGGTCAAACTACAAAAGAAAATAATAAAAAAAATGTCACAATGTGACATTTTTTTTATTGAATAATATTTTTATAAGTCAGAAAAATCTGATGGTAAATTTTCTGAATTTGAATCGAAACTTTCAATATCAATATAGCTTGTAGGTTTGATAACCTTAAAATCTCATTTCTCAATATTATATTCTCAATTCAATTTTATTTTTAAGCTACTTATTCAATCAAGTCATAGGTTGTTCAAATTAAAACTAAAATCATATATAGTCTTTTTTTCTTCAGTTTTTATCTTTAAATATCAGACATCATTTCAATTGAAGTTAATTTTTAAGTCAGCATTATTTTGACTTAAAGGTCATGATATTTTTATATTTTGACTATTAGCTGAAGCTGTAAAATCAAGAGTATCTTTTTCCCATTTTGATTTAATTGTAATATCACTGGAAATTAAATTAAATAATACAGAATTTTTCTTTATTAAAAAATCAAAACTATCATTTTTAGATCTAATGTTTCCCTCAAAAGAATATTCTCAATTTTCTTTTGTGATTTGAATCTTTCATTGAGAATCACCTTTGTTTATATTTTTATACAATATTATTTTTCAATTTTCTGATTTATATCTTAATAATTCTTTATAAGATTTTTTGGAAGTTTTTAATTTAGAAAAACCTCATGTTTTATCAAAATCTTTGATTTTAGCTATCAATAATGAAACAGTTTCACTTTTTTCAATTAAAACATATTCATTATTCAATTTCTTAAAAGGAGTTAAAATGCTGTTTTTTTCTAATATATCCAAAAGTGATTTTATATTTTTGATAGTTTCAGCTTGGTTTAAGTTTTTTTGTCATTCTGGAAGTTTGATTCTTATTGTCTTACCTTTGTATTTATCAAGATATTCTGTCATATCTTTTAAATCCATAGATTCATTAAAATTCTCATCGGATGATTTCAGTGTTATAGAATAATCTTTAAGATTCAAATATAAGTTTTTATCAACCATTTTTAAATTCACATCAAATGAAGCACTTCAAGATATGGTAATTTTTTCTCATTCAATATATTTTCAATTCACATAAGAAGCTTGTCATGGAATATTTCATTCAAAACTAATATTTACCAATAGGTCAGATTCTTGAGATCAGCTTAAAATAGAAAATATATTAGTATATCTTTCGATCTCAACATTTATTTTTCAGATTTCAGAAGATACTTCAAAATTTGCTTTTCAGCTTTCCTTAAATGAACTGTCATTATAATTATCAAGCAATGCCTTTATTTTGCTAACAATATTTTTTTGGATTTCTAGAATATCACTTTCAATTTTCTTTTTTTCTTCTATGGAAATTTTATAAGGGCTTATTCAAGTTTTTATTGTTGAGTCAATTTCTTGTGATAAACTTTTATATTGTCTTGCTTTTTGTTTTACTAAAAGAAGGTTATTTTTAAAATTTGAATCATGATCATAAGCTAGATTTCAGTTGAAATCTTTTATGTCATTTAGAATTTCATTAACTTCATTTTTATAGCTAGACTTATCATTTATATTCTTAAGTTTTACGATTTTTTTGCTTGATTCTGTTTTTATATATCTTTCAAGCTTCGTATTTAACTTTAATAATTTTTGAGTTTTCGTATTATTGAAAGTATAGTTCTCTCAAAAAGATAACGCAAAACTTTGGCTAACCATATTGGTAGCAAATAACACTAAAACTAGTGCAGAGTATATTTTCTTTTTATTCATAAAAGTAAATTAAAAAATATAATATAAATACGTCAATAAGGTTAACATTATTTTTTCAATAATGCAAATTTTTTGATATATAAAAAAGCTCTTACCTTGGGTAAGAGCAATATCAGGTTATGAACAATCAATTGATGTTTATAACTCAGTTATTTGCAGCAGCTGCAATTTTCATTAACAGGGTAATCATGATGCAAAGAAGATAAATGTTCTTCGAGTATCCCTTTGATTCCAAAAAGAGACCATACAATCCAATTTTTTCCCACTGGAGCAAGAATAGAATCCGAAGTTTTTAATATTATATCAAGAGCTTTTCTTGCAGTAATCGAGCATAAGAACGATTGATCTATCCCAAGCCCGGGCATTGCAGAAAAATCTCTTTTTGAAGAACAATCTTTTTTTATTATAGTTTTAGAATAATCTTTTAGGAATTTCTGTCGGTTTTGAAAATGTGTTAGACACTCAAAGCAGGCCATCCCTGGTATATAACTGAAAACTTCACCTCCACAGCCATCTTCGAACATTCTTACGAAAATGGCAGGAATTTTATTTTCGACACACATCTCATTTATATAATATTTTGAAGAGTCTGTATCTGTTGCAATTATAACAACGTCGGACGATTGGATGATTTTAAGAAAAATTTCATTGTCGTCGAAAATATTCCAATCATAGGCTCTTATTTTGCTTTTTCCCGATCCTATATATTCTTCAAGCAGCATTTTGACAGCGATTGCTTTGTTTTTTCCGACATATTTGCTTCCGCAAATATGTCTTACAAGATTTCCTGATTCCAAGATGTCAAAATCAAAAAGATTCATGTTTATTATTCCTGAACGAAGAAGATGAAGTGCAATTTCTCCACCACCTCCTAGACCAATTATAGAAACTTTGATTTTTTCAAAATCTGTCTTGCCAAAAAACTTTTTTATTCTTTCATTATTTGTATCGTAAGTTCTCATTTCCTATCTCCTTTAAACAAGATTTTTTGGAACTGTTCCATTGTAAGAATCACCGTAAGCTGTTTTTCCGTTTGGGTTTCTTCCTGAAATATTTTTTTTATTCAAGGAAGCATTCTTATTTTTAATACTTGTTTTATTTGTTTCATAGTAGGGATTTCTTTTATTTGAAGAATACAAAACAATTTTTTCAAGTTTTTCAACAATTATGTCGAACATACCATCAAGCAATTCAAATATTGTACTAAGCAATTTTAATATCAATCCTATTAAAAGCAATAACATGACAATGATCTCCAAAATGAATTCAAAAGTAATTAACGAATAATTAAAGAAAACATTCCTTTTTTTGTTTCTCATGATTTTCTCCTTTTTATTTTTTTGGTTATGTTAATGAGCTGATTTATAAACCAAGCCAAATCATTTATGGTATAGAAAATATAAATGATTTGAGCATGAATTATAACTATGTTATATTTGCATTTATTTTAATAAGATCCTTAAGACTATAGTGATTTCTTTTGTTCCGGTTTATTCTCCAGAAGTAAATGATGTAATCGTTTTTTCATCAATATTCGCTTCATTTTAATATATAGGAATTTTTTGGTTTATTCGCTTCATTTATATTAGAAGCAAGTTTATTGACAATTCACCAAGTGAATGTCATCTGAAAAGGATTGCTAATAAATTGTCATTTTGCAGCAGTTAAATCATTCAAATCCATTAAGCTTGGATAAAAAAGATTTCCTGGATGTTTGTGCCAATTGTAATAATTTATAGCTCATGAAATAACATTTTTTATTCAGGATTTTTTTCAATCATTGAATATTTCCCACAATAAATCGTATTCGTATTCATCAAATTGTGAGATTGTGGCAAAATTTGAATTCGAAATTACATAATTTGGCCAAGTTTCATCTTTGAATCAAAAATATCACGAGGACAAATCCATTTCTTCATATTTTGGATTGGATAAGTTTTCCAATTTTAATATTCAATTATTGAAGCTATATATATTCTGAAACCAATATCATCAGGTCTCAGTTTCTTTTAAAGTTCAATTAACCCTAGAATCTTCCAATTGTTTATATATCTTATGTAGATCATTTTTTCGAATTTCAATTGTGGTTAAAGTTTTTGCTAATTCCATGTTTTTAATCCTCTCTCTTTCTATGAAAATTTTTTTCAACAATTTTTTAGATTCAATTTTAATTTTTTCAGAAAATTTTTTTTCATCAAAATTTGAGCAATCAAAATTAAATGAAGTTCTTAATTCAGATTTGACAATTGAATTGTCTATCCAATTTATTTTGATATCATTCTTAATTCAATTATCTTTGTAGGTAATTATAAATTTTCCTCATATTGTATTTTTTGAAAATATTGTAGCATTATCATATTTTTGATTTCAATTTTTTTCCAATTTAAATCAAAATAATTTTTTTAAATAATTTTCAACTATAAGTACTCTCTTTTTTTTATTTTGATTTTCATTTCATTTTATCAGTTTTTCATTTGAATGAATTATGATAGTTTTATTTGCAGAGGTTAACTTTTTTGATTCTTTTTTGTTTTCTTGTATTATTTTTTGTTTTACTGACGAGGAAGAATCAGAAATATGAGTCACTTTTGATTTTTTATATTTTCAAGTGGTCGATGTGTCTGAATTTTTATATTTATGAATTATTCAAAAACCAATTACTCATAATCAGGCTCAGGCTAATGTGATTAATTTTTTAAAAGCAGATTCTTCACTTGAATTAGCCTGTATTTGAGAAACTGGATTTTCTAAAATGGTTTTAGGAATTTCTTGAATGTAAGTGTTTGAAAATTGTTTTCATTCATATGTTTTTTTAAGGATTTCAGCGATTTTTTCTTCTGTAAGATTTTTTGAAATATCATCCAGATTCTCTCAATTTTTCATTATTCATAATTCATGCATTGACTCTATGATTTCTGAAGAGGATTCTCTTATTTTTGATGCGACAGGAATATTTAAATCTTTAAGCCTCGATGATTCATTAAGTTCAATTCATTGCTTTAATCATTCAACTCTTCTGACGGATTGTTCAAGTGTAACATATCATTGTTTTGGATGATCTGATTTTATATCTTCAAAAACTTCTTTAATCAATTTAGAATCAACATTTTTGATTTCAGGAAGATTATGGGAATAAGATAGGATGTTTTCGACTTTGTTTTTAACGATTAATGTTGTTTCATTTGTTAAGAAACTATCAAATGCAACTACTGCCTTTGTTCATCAAATTGCTCATAAGACCATTCATACTCAAATAGATGTATATTTTTTGATTTTCTCTTTTTTTTCTTCATTTTTTTTTGCATTGCTGATTAATGATAATATTTCATATTTTGATTTATCTGATATTTTATCATAAATTGTATTGAGTTCATTTTCAAATTCTTTTTTATTAGAGGTTTCCTTAGTTTTTTGAATCAGTTTTTGAAGTGGATCTTTTGTAATTTTTTTGTTTGTAATATCAAATACAGCATCGCTTGCAATATATCATCCAATAGCACCAAGTATAGCCCTTCATGCAATGAGTCATCAAGCGATGGCAAATGCACCTGAAGAGGCGGCAACCATGGCTCAGGCAGAAATTGCAATTCAAGCTCAAAGTCTGGAATATTTATGCTTATTCCAATTTTTTTTGAATGAATCTATTTTTTTCGAAATTCATGTAATATTTTCTTTTTCTTTGATTGTTTCATTAAGAAAATCATTTATTAAATCTGTTTTTTCTTGTTTTAAATCAATTATTTGAGGATTATTATTTTGCATAAGATTTATTTAAAAAATACAAGCATTCTTATAATCGGATTATCAAAGAAAAATATTGAAAAATTAAAGAAAAAATTGCCCTAATGTCAGGGCAATAAAATTTTTTGCATAAAGGCAATCAACATGATGCCTATATGTCAAGAAGTGAAGGAGCCTGGTTTTTCTCCGATTTGCTGAGCTTTATTTGCCAGATCTGGATTTTCTTTTTGGAATTTTTTAAACTCATCGCTAGA
>CAYWJC010000179.1:0-2224 GCA_964458505.1 uncultured Candidatus Peribacteria bacterium
TTATAAATATAATATTTGAAAATATGAGGTCAAACTTGTTGTGTTAGATGAAAATGATAAGTTGATATCAAAAGAAAAAATGAATTTAAATATTTATAAACCATTGCCAGCAACAAAGAAAATAAAAACGACCAAAGCAAAAACAGTTAAGAAATCCGATCAAAAAGAAGTGGATATAAAAAATGTTAACTCAAGAAAAATGAAAAAATCTGAAGAAATAAATCTTCCTTTATATTGAATAATTTCAGGATTTATAACTTTATTTTTACTGTTTTTCCTTGTAAGAAGAAGACTTTGAAAGAATGGCTAGTGATGGCAAATCTTGTAATTCATACGATTAAAGATATAATTAAATGAATTAATTCAAGAATATGAGATATGAAAAAATAGACTACATAAAATGATTTTTAATTCTTGTGATGGTACTTTTTCATTTTAATTACATCTTAGCAAATGTTTTTAATATTAATACATGAATTGGGGATTTTTCATTAAAGATAATCCAGATAATATGAGCAAGTCTTTTTATTTGATTGTCAGGACTCTGTTTTTCAATTTCTGAGAAAAAACATTGAGAAAATATTTGAAAAATATATTTAAAGAAAGCCTTATTTTTATCAATTTTGGCTTTATGAATAAGTATTGTGACTTATTTATTCATATATCAACAGCTTATAATTTTTTGAATAATACATTTCTTTGCTTTAAGTTTTTTTCTTTTGACTTTTTTTCGAAGATTTAAATATTTCAATTTAATTATAGGTTTATTTTTGATAATTTTATGAAATGTTTTTTTAAATATCGAAGCTTCAAATAATTATTTTTTCTGGCTTTGACTTTACGATGAATTCTTTTTTTCTGCTGATTATTATCCGATTTTGCCTTGGTTTTGAATTTCACTTTTAGGATATGTTTTATGACTTTTTTTGTTAGAAAAAGACCTTTTGGAGAAGGCCTTTTCAGGAAAAATAAGATATTTTAGGATTTTTGAATTTTTATGAAGATATTCATTGCTGATTTATATGATACATGCTCCGATAATATATTTTATACTGAAGCCTTTTATGAAATAGTATTTAGATCTCTTCATTTTTTCGCGGTTAAAACTATTGCTGCATATAAGGTTCTGTGTGGTACTCATGGGAATTCCTTACGGGATTCTCAATTATACTTCGATAATGCGTAGAAACTAGTCCTAAGATCAATATTGTTTTTATTTTTAAGTTTTTGCAATAATATCCTTAATTCTTGCTCTCAGTTTTCTACATTGATTCAATTTTCATTTAACAATGCTTTAAATCTCTCTTCGACTTTTTTTCAGGCTTTTTTTGTTCCTAATTTTTTAATCAGTGTTTCTAATTTTTTAACTTCATCATCAATCCTCTTATTGTTTACTTTTCAATCGCTATATGTTTCATCATTCTTTAAGAATTTTAAGAATAAATTTCAAATTATTAAATTCAGATGAGGATCAGTTCTATTTTTTTCAAAATAATCAAAAATCTTATTCCATTCTTCTGGATTTCCAGTGTTCGCTGATAAAAATTTTAATTTATAAAATTGTTGCTGAATTTTCTTATTTTTGATTTGAGCAATTATATTATCAGGCAATTCTTTTATGTATTTTAAATAATAATCTCATCTTCAGTTTTTTCAAAATCCCATATCTTCAAATGGAATATATGTAAGTTGCATATATCAATCGGCTCATGTGGGAGATTGTGCATTGATGTTATAACTAGATTCCCTTTCAATCACACTTACAGAAAGATTATTATTCAATCATAACCAATGACAAATTTCTTTTTGGAATTTCATGTAATTATTATTGAAAGATTCTTTATCTTTCATCATTTTTTCAAATTTAGGATGTTCGGTGTCTGCATTATTAATGTTTGAAGTAACTATTTTTTTAGTTTCTTTGACTTCTTTCCTGGTAATTTCAAAAAATTCTCTTTTTCTTTCTTCTAATAATTTTTTATAATACCTGCTTCATTCAATGCTTGAAATAGATTTTTTTGGTTCGTTATATCATCAGTTTTCTATTCACATATTTTTTTTATTAAATTATTTCTTTAAATCTATCATATATTTCTAATTTATGCAAAAATTCATATAATGATTTTTAAAGAAATAATTCGTATAAAATGCAGGAAAAATTAATAGAAATCTTAAAAAAATATTCTTTAGAAGATATTATTGAAATTGAAGAAAATGATAGGCA
>CAYWJC010000180.1:0-2935 GCA_964458505.1 uncultured Candidatus Peribacteria bacterium
GATATCATTTAAAAAATCAAATCAGCAAAATTATCAAGGATGTCATAAAATAATATTTATGACTATCGTAGACTCACAAAAAGGTAATTATAAAAATAAATAAAATAAGTACCAAAAATTCTTTTTCTATATCAAAAACATGTATAACTTTTTTATTTAAAATAGTATTTACCACATTTGCATGAGTATAGACTCACGGCATTATTCCAAGTGGCGTATTAAATTCATCATGAAGTCAAACGGCATTCGCTCAAATTAAAATTATCTTATCTCTTATCAGTTCTTTGTTATATTTTCAATTATAAACATCTACAAAAGATAGCTTGTTAAATGATTTATTGTTTGGGATATAATTTATTATGAATTCCTTGTTATATTTGTCATTAGGTATGTTTACATCATAGAAATCAATAACATCCTTCTTTAGGTCAGATTTTGTGATTTCTTGTTTTTTTCAATATATGGTTGAATAATAGTGTTTCAGTATAGAAAAACCTAATGATTCAACGACTTTTCCATTAACCACAAAAAAAGGCCTTATTGAATAAACCATATTATTATATCTGTTAACAATAGGCCAAATATCTCAAATATTAGTGTTATCTAGAAAATAGTCGACAGGATAAATTCAGGTGTTCACATGCGAAGCAAGTATTACATTTCAAGCTTTTTTTAAAGATTTTGAAAATGCATGATCATCATTCGGCGAGTTTGATTTTTCTGAAAACAAAACATCTATTCATATCACTATCGCTCAATCTTCGTTTAATTTATCAATAATTTTAGCATAATATTCCCTTTTAAAATCCTGCCACCTTCAAAGTCATCACTTTTCCTTATCTTTGAGCGTTTTATCATCGATCTCAATGACGGTTATCAAGGGGCTTGCATTTTTATTGTTGGAATGTTTTTCCGAATAGAGATCGTTTTGAAAATTTGTGTTAATTCTCATGGAAATGTCCCCAAATAAACTTATCTTCATCAGAAATATAATCAAAATCACAGAAACGGATATGAAAACGGATATGAAAAATTTATTATTTAGATTTACATATCTATTTATGAAATCCCTTATCTTATTCATTATTTCAATTTAAAAAATTAGAAAATCCCTTTTTTAATTCATCTTTTGTTTCATCAATCTTTCAATAAACATCCGTGTTTATTTCCTTTATTTTTTCATAACTTCAATTAACTATCTCCTTATCTAAATCAGGATTCTTAATAGCATCCAAAAAATCTCTTAATTTTAAATTGATAAAATCGAATTTTTCATTTATTTGATTTATTTTCTCATCATCAAAACTACTGAATAAATCTTTTAAATATCGCTTATCTAAATTATTTTTTGAATATAAATCTATATATGATTTTAGCTTTTCTTTTGAATCTGATAAATTCAGCTTTTCTGAATCAAAATAGTCATAAAGATTTAGTCTAAGGAAATCTTTTGTAAATCTTTCCTTAGAGCTTCAAGTTGAGGAATTTATTATCTCATTCCTTAAATTCGCTTTTAATTGTGTATTATTATCAGAAGCCGGAGCATAATTTATGTTTTGGTATAAATTTATATAAAATCTGTTTAATTGTTCTTTGTTATTTATCTGAAAATCCTTTTCAATATTTTCCTTGATTTCAGATAAATTATAATTTTTTCAATCTATCAGGTCGTTTAATGATTTTTTTAAATTATCACCATCTTTGAATGTCTTGTTTATTTTATCTTTCCATTCCTGTAAAAGTTTTCTTGCATATATCACATCCTCATTTTTATTCCAATTCACCCATCATTCCTCTAAAACATCTTTTCAAATGAAATGTGAATCACCTGAACTGGCTCTCAATTTTCATTCGGGTAGATCATATTTTTTATCAGTTTGATTATCCTTGATTGTTACCGAATGATTTACTGCATGTATATAATTATTATCGAGGTTTAATTCAAAAACAGTTCATCTTACCGTTGCTGCTAATCGTTCATTATCATAAGTTTCTGTAAATGAAGAATCACCTTCAAGATATCTTACTATATTAGACCATGTTTTTCATGACTCAAGATTAAATTTGACTTCATATCAGCTTAGATCTTTTGATTTTCTTAGCTCAGTTATTATCAAAGAAGTTTTCTCTCAGAGTCTTGTTATATTTCAATCGGACCAAAATATCGTTGCTGCACTTTTTGATCAGGTTCTGATTTTGTCTTTTATCTGAATAGCCTCTTTTTGTCATTTTAATAATTTAACAACCTTTCCCCTTTTTATTACAATGTTTCAATCTGTAACTAAAATATATGGATCGATTTTGTCATGCTCAATCAGAGATGCATTCAAATTATTTTTATTTATATCTGAAAACAGGATATAAAATAAAGATGCTATAAGAAAAATTATAAGCAATGTTACTTTTTTTCTTTTAAAAAAAGAAATTATCTTAGACATATTTAAAAAAGATTAGAAAAAAAACAATTTTTCATTATTCTACTATAAAAGTCCAGAAAATAAAATTTATTTATATATGAAAAAAAGATACCAATATATACTGATCGCTCTAATTGTAATAATAATATATGAATTATACCTTATATTTTCTTTTAAGTATATCGACATACAAAAAGACTCGATAATAACATCATCCGAAGAGGAAATAAGTAAGAAGAAATTAAGTCTAGAAAATAAGAAAAAATATTTTGATTATATAAATTCTCTTGCTTATAAAGATAAGATTGCCAAGTCATCACAAAATAAAAAAAATATCTGAGAAGAAGTTGTTTTTATTGTTTCAAAAGAAGAAATTGATCAATATAAAAAAATAGATATCGATAAGCAGATTTATGCTAGAGAGGAAAGGAGAAGTCCTACCTTTTGAATGTCAGATTGGCAAAAATGGGTTTATCATATTTTTAAGATTGATCCGAGAGATTAATATTAAAAAAAAT
>CAYWJC010000181.1:0-1570 GCA_964458505.1 uncultured Candidatus Peribacteria bacterium
TAGAGATACAAAAAATGAAAAAATTAATATCGGATTAGATACGGCAAAAGAGTTTGGCTCTACAAATTGATAATACTGAAATAAAAAAAGTATAAGAACAACAAGAATTGAAAGTGAAAATAGTATATTTTTAGATATATGAAAATATTTAAAAAATGGCTCTATATCCTTTTTAACCACGCCTTGATTTTGCAGTTGAGGTTCATGGATATTAATAAATATTTTAATATCGTCATATTTTTGATCTGATAACCAGAAGACAAACATCAAAAATAAGTGCACCAGAAAATTTATCTTTCTTTTTAGAAATAGCTTATCTCGTAAATGATTTTTCACAAGAAGATCTACAAATTCATTCAAAGAAATACTCTTTCCCTTATTTTTCTTATATATTTTATTACTATTTAAATCAAAAACAACATTTTCTTCTTCATCAAAATTAAATCCCGTGACCTTTTTTCTGTATTTATTGGTATCAACTAAATAATAACCACCATTGCGTTCTTTACCGTTTACCATTTCAATACCACCACAAACAAACCCTCCACTTAAATAAACACGAATAAACATCAAGTTTCCATCCTTGAAAAATTTGGTATTTTCTTGATATTTTCTCACTATAGAAAAACCAGCAATATCCTGAAATGGGGTTACCTCCAAATCATCCTCTTGTTGAATATACAAATCTCTAAATCCTTGAGGCTGAATTGCCAATGTTTTTTTAAGTTGTTTTTCGGATTGGTGAGTCATATTATATCTAACTATTTTCAATTAATATAATCATACATTATTTTGTTTTCTTTTTAATAAACCACCATAATCCTCTGTGCAAATAAAACTTATATTTTTTAATCTTTTCTCTTGAAAACAATGATAAATCAGAAAGGTATTTAAACTTTATAATTTCACTATCGTTTTCTTTCACGCCAATTACGCCATATCTCCATAATTCAGACAACAAAATTTCAATTTTTTTATGACCAACCTTCTTTTCGGGAAGACAACTCTCTAGCTTTGTTTTTAATTCAGCGTACCCGAAAACATCTCTCTCTATCATTTTACTTATCATAGAATTTATTCTATCTTCATTTAAATCAAAATTAAAAACCCGACTAACTAAATAAAGCTCATTTCTTAGCTCCAATTGAAGATATTCCGTATATTCAACTTCAGCAGACTCGATGTTTTCAGTTGTAGCAGGATGATCCACGCTTAACCTGTTTCTTATTGCATAACAAAATTGCAAATAATCCCTCGGCCTATTAAAAGAAATTGCTGCCATATAAGCATAAAAATTACATACATATCTATTAGTGTCAAAATGTTCTAGGAATGGGCTAAATATTTCATCTGGAAACCATTTTTTTAGATTATGGATAGGATCTTTTAGTGCATTTTCCAAATCATTACTAAAAACACTCATTCGTTTAATTATAAGACTTGCAAAATCTTTTTCCTTCCATTTTATAGAAAGAGAATCTGACTTTACTTTTCCAGTGTTAGAGCCCTCCATGAAATCAAAGAGGTCATCACGTACCAATGAAACAAATCACACACCCCACCCACAACC
>CAYWJC010000182.1:0-3583 GCA_964458505.1 uncultured Candidatus Peribacteria bacterium
TGAAAGAATCTATAGAAAAGAAATGAATAATCATCTGATTAATTAAATGAATTTGGAGAATTTTAAGATGTAATCCTTGGAATAAGTGATGATATGATCCTGCCCATAAAAAGAAAAAAATGTAGAGAAATCTACATTTTTTAATGTCAGTGATGATCTTCATGTCATCAGCCTCATCATCATTTGTTTGCCATCATATTTTTCATTGAAACCAAAAATCAATTCAATATCGCATTAACGATATCAGAGAAGATCACTTTATAGATAACAAAAACGGTTCAAAAAACTATTATAATATGAATATTTTGCATAAAGAATTCATAAACTTTCGATCAAGATATGAAATTATTCCAAGTCGGGATTTTTTTAATTAGATTAAATGCATTAGTATATGTTTTGAAAATATAGATTTTTTCAGTCAATCAAATGAGGATTCCAAAAAAGAAAACAGTATGAATTAAAGATAAAATCAAGGTCAATGCGATTTTGATTCAGGGATTTTTTGGTTCGTTTATATTCAGAGAGGAATTTATAGGAATAAGGAAAGATAGAATTATTATCAAATATAAAGAAGATGATACGATAAAGCTCAAAAAATTTTGGCTAAAAAATGGGATAATATATCAGTCTTGTCAATTGTTTCACAAAAAACTCTGCAAGACTATGTAGATTGAAATTCCAAGCACAGCTCAAAATAATGACTCATAAATCTTAGTAATTCAGAGGATAAGAAAAATTATTATAAATATCAATAAAACACCTAAAATATAAATATCATTATTAGGATTTATGTTTAAAAAATCAGATATCTGAATAAGTATTTCTTGCATGCTAAAAAATTAATGTTTGATTTTTAAAGCTTAGGGATGGCGAAAAGACATTTCAATAAGTATATGTATCATTTCAGATTTTATCTAAATTCAGAAACAAATCTTTTATATTTCAGCTGAATCATACATTTTTTACAAAATTTCAAACTTTTCAATCATTGATTTCAAATCACTCTCACTCAAGTGCAAATTTTCAGGTTGTTGAGTCTATTGTATGCATTCATAAAAAACTTGTAAATACAAATGAACACCCGGATAAATAATCGGAATCATATTTTCAGATTATTTCAAGATTTGCATAATCAGGATTTCAAGTTGGCTTTAAATTGAACTTTTTTGCATTTTTTGAATTAAGGAAAATATTTTTCAATGATCAATTTTCTATAATTGTGATTTTTTCAGTAGTTATTCATTCCGAATCAAATAACCTATTAAATACCGAATCATCTTTTTTTGGATTTGAAATGACTGAAATATCTTTATTTGTTATGATTTTTCAAATATCATCTTTATTGAAAAAAGATTGGTTTTGTCTTATATTTTCTCAGCTGCAAGCACTCATCAATAATTCCCAAAACTCAGCAGCTAACTCATTTTTTATGACAATATCATGACTTCCTGATGATAAGAAAGATTCTTGCGGATTCGTTTTTTTAAGTATTTTTTCTTGTATTTCATTTAAAAAATCATCTGTTATATCATCGTTTATAGTTGAATATTTCACCATATAATCCGAATCTGAAAAGTTTTCATCATTATAAAAAAGCGCAAGAGAATAATTGCAATAACTTCATTGTTGTTCTTTGTATGCACCTTTTGAATTTATGAAGTAGCTTTCTTGTTCAGATAGTGAATATCCGAATCATTCAATGCTCAATTTTTCTTTAAATTGAAAATTCTTTATCTTTTCCCATTGAGAAACAAAGAAATCTCATTTTATGTCATTTATCTGAAATTTTCTGGAATCAAGAAAGGTTTTATCGTTTACTGGATATAATACATTATCTTCATCTTTGTCGGATATTTCAAGCAGAAACAGATTATCTTTGATTAATTTTTCTATATTTTTTAGGGAAACGTTTTCTATTTTTAAGATAAGTTTTCTGTTATCCTTAAAAATATTTATCGATGCTGAAATATCTATATTTTCATGAATTCAGATTTCATTTCAAAGAGGCGAATATGAAAGCTCTTTGCTTATTGTTTTATGTACATTCAAAAATCATTCAATATTAAATTTTTCCCAAATTCAGCTAATTTTCGAGATTTCGTTTTTGATTTTTCACATAAATTAAAAAAATTATTTTTAGTATTTTAAAGTTTTATATGAAAAAATCAAAAATATAATAAATTAAAACTTTTTAAAATTAATATTTCGGAGAAATATTTAATATATATTCTTTTCAATCGATGTTTATGGTATAATTTTTTGTCAATACCGATATTTCTTTACTTTCAAAAATGCTTGTTTTAAGTCGACTTGCGGAAGCATTGTTTCAAATATAAGAAAACATAATTGTAAGAACACCTATAAAAAGAACAAAATGAGTATTTGTATTTATTTTTTGTTTATCCACTAATTTAAAATAAAAAAATATTTCACTTATTCAATCATATTAAATTTTTAAGTCAAATTTTACTTTAAAAATTCCTTAGTTATTACTAATTTTCTTAATAAAGTTGGCCTAATAAATTTAAAGTTGAAAAATTGATAAAAATCCTTATATTTAATTTATTAATTTTAATAATTTTCTATGGACTTTTTTCTTTCAAGTTCGATTGTTAAATACGAAATAATATTTTTATTTCTAAATTTGGCATACATAATATTTCACTTATTCAATGATATAATTTCTTTTTCAATTAGAGTTAAAAATATTTTACATCCAAAAAAACTTAACCTTGAAGAGATTTCAATAAATCCTGAAATTGAACTGAATTCAGCAAAAGATGAAGTGAAAACAAATGAAAACATTGTAAAATCCGTAATAGAAAAAACAGAAGAAATTCCAGAAAAAAAATCAATAAAAGAAAAAAAGGAAGATCTAAGTTTAGAACAAAAAGAGAGTATCAGTGAATTTATAAAAACAATAAAATCAAAAATGGTCAGATGAGAATTTACTGAAGCAAAAGCTAAAATCATCGAATGATTAAGTATTGATAAGTTCAATAAAGACTTGAATTGTTTTTTAGCGGAAATCTATGAGAAAGATAAGGATTATAAGAAAGCGGAATTTATCTACAAAGACTTAATTGTTTTAAATGACTTGGATATCGAGATTTATCTCAAGCTTTGATTTATTCTATCGGTTCAGGGTAAATATGAAGTTGCTTATGAAATTTATAAAAAACTTCATTCAATTGATGAATCTAATATTGAAGCAATTGAAATGCTTGCGAACTTATGACATCATCTTTGATATTTTGAAGATTCCAAAGTTTTTGCAAAAAAATTCTTGAAAAATAATCCTAGAAATATTGATATCCTTTATCTGCAGGCATTGAATTACATGAATCTACATGAGAGATTAAATGCTCTTGAGATGTTGAATAAAGTCAAAACACTTGAACCATATAATGTTAAAGTAAATGAACTTATAGAGAAAGTTGGTTTGGAGATAGAACTAGAAAAAAATTTCGGTAATTAAAAAAAAGAAAAACTTTGATTTTTGCGTTCAAACTTTACGTTTCCTCGTTCACCGTAGCTTCCGCTACGACTCTCTCCGGTAACCCTCCAGAGGGCGCTTTGCGGC
>CAYWJC010000183.1:0-5090 GCA_964458505.1 uncultured Candidatus Peribacteria bacterium
GGTATCAAAAATATTTTCGGTTGCTATCCCTAGGATTACCTTAATAAATTTGTAATCAAACTTGCCGTTGTGAAAAATCTTGATTATTTTTTGGTTGCAGAAAATTTTGATTATTAACGCAAAATTAAATTTCTTTTATTGATAAATATTTGATATGTAAATAAAAATCAATAAAATTATACGTTTAAATAAAACAACTATGAAAGAAAATAATTTTACTCAAATTCTAAATCTACTTTTGGAAAAAAAAGAAAAAGATAGCAATAATTCAGGTATACCTGAAATTATATCGACAGTAAATAGAATTTGGTCTTCTAAAATGGAAAAAGCCAATATTGAAGATAAGCAAAATATGAAAATTTATGAAAATCAGATTTTTGGTATGCCAAGCGAAAAAATTATAAAGGAGCTTCAAGTGATCTGATATGAATTTATAATAGATGTCCAATGAAAAAATTTTACAAAATGATTATATTCAATATTAAAACCCTATTACTATATGCCAATGTTAAAAACATCAGATGGTTCATATCAAGTAGTTAACATTCATATATTACAATCTTTGGCCACCAAAATGCCATGATGAAATTTTTCTGAACAAATATGATATTTATGTAAACTGTTAGATTTTCCTGAAGAAATTTCAGCTAAATATTCTACTTATTAATATCAGATTTTTTCTAAAAAGTTCTCTCAAAAAAACATATCATATTGAAGTAAATGATGTTTTTTTAATAAATCATTATTTCATGGATTTTTGAGATAATCCTTATACAAATAATCCATATTTTCGAAATATCTGCTCTTCTTGTTAAAATTAAAATAATCAAGCAAATGATTTCATAGATAATAAGCTGGGATTTTTTCTAAATTTTGTTTTTTTATTCATAAATTATCCCAAATCAAAAAAGGTGTTAGATGTATGCTTGATATTTCATCAATTGATAATTTTTCTGTGCTTTTGGATTTTATATATCAAGTTTCTCTATATGTTTCATAATTATCTCACATTGTCCCCAGATGATCTCAGAAAAATAGTACAATTGTAGGCTTTTCCCTACTTTTCAAATAAGAAATGAGTTTTTCCAAAGATTTATCAGCATCAGAAATTCATTGAGTATAGTTTGTTAAGATTTTTCTGTTTTTTTCTGACAATAATTTATCTGAATTTACTTCAACGTTAATTTCATCTTTTTTATATTTTTCTCACTCATAGCTAAAATGATTTTGCATAGAAATCCCAAAAATAAAATTAGGTTTATCTTGGAAGGTTTTTAAATTATAGATAATCTCATTTACAAAATAATCATCGCTGACAAAGGGTCATTTAAAAGTAGGATACTCCATGTCTTCTACTGCGATAAATTTATCGAATCACAAAAAAGGATATGCGTTATTCCTGTTAAAGAATTTTTTTTCAAATGTATGTATTGCCTTTGTAGAATATCAATTATTTTTGAATTCCCAGACAATGCTTGGTAATTTCTTATTTACATATTGAGTATAGGGAATGCTTCAGATAGGTAAAAGTTTTGTCATATTTCCTGTCAAGATTTCATATTCCACCAATGCAGTTTTTCATCAAAAAACAGGGCTAACAAGATTTCACGAAGTGAAATCCTTTGATATGGAATGGAAGAATTTTAATGGATCTTCTCGAAAAGAAAGAGATTTTATCCTTGTTATATCCCAAAAAGCCTCACTTAAAATAACAACAACATCTGGTTTGATTTTTGATAAATCATTTTCAGCTTTTTGGGTATCTTTTTTAAGATGTTTGATTGTATTTTTAATTTCATCTTCACTATATCACTCTGGTTTTTCAATAAAAATATTTGATAAATTAAGATAAAAACCTAAAAGAAATCAATTTTTATCATAATTATAATCTTGTCTCCACTCAATTTTCTCTGAAGTCGGTCATACCATTTTAATGGCTTTATGATTTCGGAAATCTGCACTCACAAACAAGTATAGTAAAGCTGAAAAAGCTAATAAAAACATTAAGGATCTTCTTTTAAAATTTATTTTGTAATTTTTGAAAAACAAAAAATAAAGTATTAAAATAATTAAAATCAGGAAAATCGATAAGTTGAAATTAAAATCAAGATTTACAAAATTAAGAAGATTTTTTGTTTCTCAGGAGTGAACAATCAAATCAATCGGATAAAACGGTTCGTCAAGTATTTTTCTTTTAAAGAAATTAATAAGAGCTAAGATTGTAAAAAATAATGGTACTATAAAAAAAGAGAATCTTAAAAAAAGAGAATAAAACAATAGGAAAAACAATAAATAAATCAAATATGAGAAAGCTGCTCAAAAAAAATTTTCAGAAAGGAATCTGATAACATCAGAAATATTCTGTCTTCAGATATATTCTACAAGAAAAAGAATCACAAAAGGAAAAAAAAGGAAAAATATGATTTTCAGTAAAATAAGTCATATTTTTGCTAACTTTTTGATTTTTTTGTTTTGTCTTTTTCTGGATTTTATCATATTCAATTATTTCTTAATAATCATAATTCCATCATCCGCATCAATTTTCAGAACTTCATAAACAATTCATTTTTCTTCCAGATACTCGTAAAGTCAAATCATTTTTTCTTTAAACTTGATAACATCATCAATTACTATAATTCATCAATTCTTTGTTTTCGGCCAAGATAGTTCAAGAAAATCCTTGCTTCTGCGTTTCATTCCATCAATAAAGACAAAATCAAAGCTATCATCCGAGAAAGTTGGAATAATATCAAGAGCTTGTGCGTGAATTAAAGTGCAAACACTTTCCAATCAAACTTCTTTTATATTTTCTTTAGCCTGATTATGTGATAATATTGAAAATTCCACAGATGTGATATGTCATCAGTTTTTATTTAAAACATCAGCAAAACAAATTGTTGAATATCAATTTGCAGTACCGATTTCCAATACATTTGTAAAGTTATTCCTTTTGATCAGATTCGTTAAAAATTCTGCATTTTCATCAGTAATATTAGGTACTTCGTTTTCTATTCAAAATTTCCTTAATTTAATTAAAAATTCTTTTACTTCCATTGAATGTTTCATTAAAAATATTGAAGCATTTTATATATTTAAAATCAAATTCAAGATTTCTTTATTTTTTCCATTTTTTTCTTTTTTGAAATTTCTATCATGCGGATACTTATTTTTTAAATTAATCTTATGAGAAACGCATTAGAAAAACATGAATTTTTTAGTCCTTTAATTTGTTTGCATAAAAATGTAAAAGAAAGCACAAATGGACTTATAAATAATATTTTAAGTTGGAATGTAAAAGATGATAAAATAAAATCATATTATTTTGAAGAAATAAGAAAATTCAGAAAAATCTTTGTAATGAGAAATGTAAATATCATTGAAAATAAGCTGAACTCAATTCTTAGAAATGATATCTTTCTGTTTTTCATAATAAACAATGAATTTGATATCAGTAATTTTCTTGATTCCGGAAGTGTAAAAGAGGAATGAAAAAGTATTTCCGCAAAATTATTCTGCAATTCCAAAGATTTTTTCATTTGAAAAAAATTATGCGATTTATTTAAATTTAGTGAAAAAGAAGTTAAATCCATTGTAAAAAAATCGATAAAGAATTTAGTGGTATCGAATTTTCTTAACAACAATAAATCATCCGTACTTGAATCTATGAATAAAATATCTAGACTAGCGGAACAATTTGGAATTTCAGAAGAAGAAATAAATTCATTTTTAAAACTTCTATATCTTAACAAAAAATTTTTGAAATCTTAAATTCATGATTATGATGATAATGTATATTTTTTAAAGTTTTAAAAAATGGATATCAATATTTTACGTTCACAAATAGATATTTTCGATAATGAAATTATTGAAACATTGGCAAAAAGATTTAAGATGATTGAAGAAATTGCTCAATTTAAAAAAGAAAATAATCTGAATTCTCTTCAGCCGTGAAGATGGCAAGAATTGATTGACTCCAGAAAAAAACAAGCAACTGATTTATGAATCGATCCTGAAATGATTGAGGAAATATGGAATATAATCCATAAATTTGCCCTGAAAAAACAAGATTTGATATTGAAAAATTAATAAAAATTCAAAAGATATTAAATGGATCCTGAATCAAGTTCAGGATGACTAACTTCGTTATAATATTGTCATGCTGAATTTATTTCAGTGTCCATTGTTTTTATATTAATTAGATATTAAAAATAAAACATGAAAAAACCGATAATTTCAATAATTTGATGAACTTGAAAATTCTGACAGTTCTGGCAAAAATATTTTGAAAGCAAATGACTTGATGTTATTGTCTGTTGAAGAAATTGACCTATTTCAGCTATTGAAGCAGCCAAAAAATGAGATATTATAATTTTTTCATTGAGTATAAGGCACACAAAAAATGCGATCAAAGAATTGATTCCTCATATTGGAAAATGAAAGCTGATTCTTGATTTCACCTGAATAAAACAGGAAGCAACGACTGAAATGAAAAAATATCAATGATGAGAAATTGTCTGAACCCACCCGATGTTCTGACCGAATGTTAAATCACTGGAAAATCAAAATATAGCATTCGATCCTATAATGCCATGAGAAAAATGGGATTTCATTTACAATCTATGGAAAGCAGATAAAGCGAATCTCATAGAAATGTCTTCCAAAAAACATGATGAGTTGATTTGACTCATTCAACCGATGACTCATTTTGTGAATTTCGTATTCGGACATATGCTCAAAAAAAGATGAATACATCCTGAAGATTTGGTCACGATCTCAACTCCCGTTTCCCGAATGCAGACATTCATATTTTCCAGATTTTTATGGCAACAATCCAGTCTTTATGCTGATATGCAAATTTGTAACAAAGTTTATAAAAAAGAAATATTAAAAGAACTTGTATCTTTTACAAAACAGCTTGAAGAAATAATCCAAAATGATGATTTTGAAGCTTTTGAACAAGAATTTGAGGATTTGAAAAAATTTATCGGTCCGGAATTTCTAGAAAAAGCCATGAAAGTTTCAACTGAAATTGATGAGATCGTGAAAAAAAATTAATCGACAAATCCCCGGGGCGCCCACCCCCCGGGTAA
>CAYWJC010000184.1:0-2528 GCA_964458505.1 uncultured Candidatus Peribacteria bacterium
ACTGTAGCTTCCGCTACAGCTCACTCCGGTACGCAGTTTTCACGCAAATATCTTCACTTTTGAAAGATTTTATATCATTTAAAAAAAAATTCCGATCAAATCGGAATTTTTTTATTTACAAATTAATTTGTTATTCATTAATTGAGCTTAACCTGAATTTGAAATCATCTTCTATAAAAGCTCACTTTAGGCTTGATAAACATCTTGTTATGTTATTATGCCAGTTTTTTTCTGATGATGCATAAATAGGTCACGTCTTATTTCACCATCTAGATAATTTATCGATTGTATTATATTTTTTTAAATATTTATTATTGAAGGTTTTTGCCATCCAGTATATTCATTCTCTAGGATTGATGAATTCATATGTTCAACCTGAATCTGTGTTTCATACATTTCAAATATTGTATTTAGTCTTAAGATTTTTTCATAATCAAGTTTCAGCAAGTCATACGCATATCAAGAAACTTGGATCGATTTTTCAATTCATTCACTCTTCCACCCATAAATTCCAATCATTGAAATCTTTTGTAGCATACTTAGAAAGCAGGTATTTTTGCCTATCTATCTCAGTATCTCAAACGATATAGAATTTTTTATATTTATCAAGATTTACCCTATTTCAGTATTTCAGTTTTAAATCTTCGATATATTTATACCTATATTTAATAGGAAGATCATCAAATTTCAAGTTAGTAGTATCAAGAAATCTTAACGGATCTGAATTTTCCCTATCTTTATACACTTCGAAGTGAAGATGTGCTCAACTTGTCATTGGTCATGCTCATGGTGTTCCTGGTGCTCATCCACTTTTTGCAAAAATTTGTCATACATCAATAAAATCAAATTGTTTAACTGAAACTTGGGAAACATGTCAGTATACGGTTACGAATCATCAAGCATGTTTAAGCGCTATATATCAGTATTTTCATGGAGCTGGCTCGGAAACAAAATATACATAACTTGGAGCAGGTGCAACTAAATCAGTTCATTGAGGCAAAGGCACATCTAATGCTTGATGTTGACTTCCAAGTTCATTATAATATTCTTCATCATGAAAATATGTCGAAATTCCATTGATTGGTCTAGCGGGCCAAATAAGTGGATTCACGCTATTTATATCAAAATCCGCATTATCCCTTAATTTCTTTTCTAGGATAAAATATTTTTTTATTTCTATACATTTTGGTGAGTCATAATCAGTTATTCGCTGATTTTCACTTATAGATCAAGATGAAAAATTAAAATTACAATCATATTTATTTCAAATATTGTTGAATATATCATAGTATTCATTGTTCAATGAATCTATTTTTGTTTTAATATTCTCTTCTTTCTCTTGTTTTGTTGCAATATATCTATTAAATAAAGCCTCTTGTCATTTTGTGACTTCCAATAAATTTTCTTTATAAGCTTTTTGAGATTCAAGATTTTTGTTTTTTACTAAAAGTTCAGATTTAAGTCTTAGGCTTTCAACTTTTTCTTTTTTTATCTCTTCTTTATTGTAATAATAATCTTTCACAAGATTTCTATGAGTTTCAATAAGATTTTGTCAACTTAACTCAATCAATGTTTTAAAGTGTATATCATTTATAATATCTGAAATATTTCAGTCATTTAAAATTATACTCTTAACAACATCTAAATCATTATCTTCTGAATAAACCAGATCTCATTTTGTATAAATGTAATTTAAATATTTTAAAATGGATTTTTTGTTTTCCATTATTTTTGAATCCAAATCTTGAATTTTTGCTGTAAAATCAATTATTTTCTTGTTTTTATCAGCAATATCCAGTTCGATTTTCTTAATTTCATTTTGAGTATTTTCTATATCTGAATCCAGAATCCTTATTGTGTTCTTTAACGTGATTTTCTTTTTAGATATATTTTTTTTCTTTTCTTTTATTTGATTTTTACTATCTTCAAGCCTTTTTATTATTTGTTTTAATGAATCAACCCTTGAATCAGAATCGAATAATGAAGATTCTTCATTTGAAGAAATCGGATTGTTTTCAAAAAGCAAAACTTGTTGTCTAGCATTAAAATTATCCAAAATTTGTGCTGTTTTTGATTTTTGCATTCATAAAAAATTTGTTTGAGCAAACACATTTGAATTTGTCTCTAAAAACAATATCAAAGATAGACAGATGCTAAATATTTTGTTTTTCATTTATATTTATTTTATAATTTTTATTTCTTTTAAAATAGTATCATATATTTTATTCAAAATCAAAATAATCTGTTGACAGAAGCAAAATTTAATGATTAAAATAAGACTCCTTAAAAAAAGAGTCTTATTGGATAATTTTTATTAAATTATTTTCAAATCATGATAAAAATCCTTTCTTGATCTCATATGATATATTTTTCAATCTTTAAAATCTTTAAATTGAATTTATTTATGATTTTTATTCCATCATTTATCTCTTCTTCGTTATAAAGTTTATATAAAATTATTTTTCAATCATTTTTTAAAAATGGACTTGCCCATTCAATTATTTTAGGCAAATATGCTGTGGCCCTTG
>CAYWJC010000185.1:0-2025 GCA_964458505.1 uncultured Candidatus Peribacteria bacterium
GCTTTAGAATATTTTGTTATATCAAAATTTATCATAATTATTTTATTATTATTTATCTCATTCCAACCACTCTAAAAAAGAGGGGTTGGCATGAGAAAATTATATTTTTTCGTTTTCTAAAGTTTTTTTGATGAAATCAATATTTGCATCATTTTTTGAAAATATTTTAGAATTAAGTTTTAAGGCAACTTCCAAAATTTTTTCCTTCATTCATGCATTCATTGATTTTCTTTCATTTTCAATATCAAGAAGTGCTTTTGATTTTATTTTTTCAGCTTCTTCTTTTGCTTCATTAATAATTCAAATAGTCTCTTCTTTTGCAAGCATTTCTCATTGAGCTTTTATGAATTGTGATTCTTTCTTAGCATCATCAACGATTTGCTTTGCTTCTTTTTTTGCTTCATCTTTTATATCATGAAGTTTTGTATGTGCTTCCTCAAGCTCTTTTCTCTTAAGTTCTTCCGCATGCAAATATTTCAAATAAGGCTTGAATAAAAACTTATTTAATATAAATATAATAATAACTATATTTATAAATTGAATTATAAAAGATCAAAGATTTATAAATGAATCCATTTATATTTAAAATTAAATACTAAAAAATAATTAGTTATTTAAAAACTTTCAAAAATAATGAAGTTTGTGCAATTACGATGAACGAGGAACGTAAAGTTTGAGCGCAAAATTCGATTTTTTCAAAGTTTTTATACGAACTTGATCATTATTGCAATAACGAAAGCAAAAATTCATAATGCTTCAGCGAAGGCAATAGCAAGAATCATTGTAGATTTAATATCATTTGAAGCAGAAGGATTTCTTCCAATTGCATTTAAACCAGAAAAACCGATAAGACCGATAGCTATAGCAGGACCGAAAGCTCCTAAACCGAAAGCAGCAGCCATTGCAAAATTTGTTAAAGTACTAGCATCCATAATAATTTATTTTAAAAAGTAAAAAAATAAACTTCAAAACGATTTTTTAAAATCTATATTTCTTGTTTTTTAATTCCTTAAATTTGTTGTCATTCTGTTTTTATTTATATCATTTCTACCAAAGCGGACATCATTATGTTATTCGAATATTGAATAACAATTTCTTAACTCTTTAATTGAAATAATATAGTCTTTCTAATGATGATCTTCAATTGCTTGTTTGAAGTAAATCGAAGAAAGCACGAAAAACACTACAGCTTGTATCAAGGCAACAAACAATTCAAATATCCAAAACGGTAATACAAACAATTCTCAAACATGCAGACCTAAAACATTAAATTGACCAGTCAAAAAAGCTATCATTCATATAAGAACAACTCATGCAAAAATATTTCAGAAAAGCCTTAATGAAAGAGATAGAATTTTTACAACCTCTCAAATCAAGTGCAGCCATCAAACAAATACATTTACACTTTTCTCAAAAGCTCCATGACCGCTCCAATTGAAAAAGTATCATTTCAGATATTTTGGGATTCCTCTATGAAAAATAGAAATAAAATGAGATAGGACAATGATTGATAATGATAATCAGAAAGTGGTATTAAGATCGCTGTTTATTGGTCTTAAATATTCATGCCACCCAGTAAAAGTTATTATCCAATCAAGAAAAAGTGAGAATAGATTTGAAAGCAAAATAAATAAAAACATTCATCCTACAAGGAATACAACCTTTCTAGCAAATTTCTTGTTTCAAATAAAATCAGTTGTCAGTTTAAAGAGTCAATCAACTACTATAAGTCATGAAGTCTTAAAAAATCATCATTTTTTATTTATGCTTATTTTAAAGAAAATTAACGCAATAAATAATAACGCCATAAAAATCCAAGTAGATAAGACGGTATTTGAAATTCAAAAATGCATTCAAAATAAATCGAATGAGAAATTATGAATAAATTCTCATTGCATTGATGGAATATGTGGTCAACCTTCTCCTTTAGACATAAAAAAATAACTTATTAAGCTAAGAACTACAAGATTATAGATAAAATTATAAAAAATCAAATTTATATTTTCTATAAAAAAAAACAAAAAA
>CAYWJC010000186.1:0-1522 GCA_964458505.1 uncultured Candidatus Peribacteria bacterium
ATCTCATCTTCTCATTCATCATAATTTTCAATCGATATTCTTGAATCAAGTCTTTATTTTTGAAGCATCTGCACTATCAGGATTAGAATGGATTTCTGCAAATTCTTCATATCTCAAATTTAGAATATCCTTAATATGAACAAGTTTATTTTGGATGAAAGTTTGTGTGACAGAAAAAAGTGACTGTTCAGATTTTTCAAGTAATTTATTTATCTCAGCTTCTTCATCATAACCCAAAAGTGTAATATCATTTCAAGCCTTTATAAGCTTTCTTAGAACGCTTTTATTCTTTACGATTTGTGCATATTGATAGATATTGGCGCTTGTGAAAACACTATTTGTAAGTTCAATCAAATACAAATTTCCTCAGATCTTTTCAAGCTCAGACCTTGATTCCAAAATTTCTTTAACAGTCAATAGATCAATCGGTCTATTTTTCATGAAAAGATCAAGCATTGCCTGAAAAATTATCGCATTTGCTGGCTCATAAAAATCTCATGGTACTATAAGTCCGGTCACTTGAACCATTCCATCTTTATCGATAAGTATCGATCAGATAACTCATCTTTCTGCATCTATCGAATGTGGAGGAATTTTTGAAATCATATTATTTTTATTAAATTTTTTTTATAAATTTTATAATCTATCTATATATTGTATAAATTACATGAATTATCATTAACAGAAACAAGAAAAAACAAAGATATTTGTACGAAAACTGCCGCAAAGCGCCCTCTGGAGGGTTACCACAGTGAATCGTAGCGGCAGCTACGGTGAACGAGGAACGTAAAGTTTGAGTGCAAAATTCGCATTTTTGAAAGATTTCTTTCAAAATCATTTGAAAAATCATTTAATAACATTAATATATCAAAAATCTTATTTTCTTCAAATAAAAAACTATGAGTGATATCTTTAAGGATTATAAAAAACAAAAAGTAAGAAGGAATTTTACGATAATTTCTTTAAGTCTTATTTTTGCTTTAAGTATAAATTTTTTTCTGTTTGATACAAACACGTGAAAAAAACTTCAGACTTCAGTGGTTAATTATAACACACCAAAAGTTGAGGTAAAAAAAGATGTTTACTTTGAATCAACTTGAAGTTGAACAGATGTTTTGAATCTTAAAAGCTGAACTAATCTTTCAAATGTATCAGAGCTGAGGTTATCAATTCTATTTAATCCAGAAACTCTTAAATTAGCTGATTTTGTAGCAGAAGACAAAAATGCCGAAATTGTAAAAATCTCAAACACTCCATGAATTTTTCTTTTTAATATAAAATATAAGAATCCTGTAAATATCAAATCTTGAGAGGTTATTTCTAAATCATTTTTTAACAGAATAAAAGAAGAAAAAAATACAATAAATTTAGCGCAGACTTTATTTGTTAGCGATAAGAAAGAATATGAACTGACAAATGAATCAATTGAATTTTAAATAAATTTTGCCAAATAAAAAAATCAACCTTAACGGTTGATTTTTTTATTTTTTATAACAATATTTCAACCATATATTCTTAAAAA
>CAYWJC010000187.1:0-5485 GCA_964458505.1 uncultured Candidatus Peribacteria bacterium
AGAAATATATTTTTAAAATCTAGATTGAAAAATCTTAATGTAAATGAAGATGAAATAGAGTGAAAAATTGTTGAAATAGAATGATTTCTTGAATGAGCAGTTTTAGATGAGGAACTAAAAAATACACCATTAATTTTGTTTTTTTTATGTAAGCTTAGTCATGATAATAAATTACAAAATATTAAAAACAGAGCATCCCTTTATGAAGAGATATCAATAAAGATTTTAGAGGACCATCAAGCAGAAAAGTGATTAGAATTACAATGAAGTCAACTTGATATAAATTTAATATTAGATACTTTATCATTTTGTGCATATTCTAAATTTGCAAATGGTTGATTAGAAGAAAATGTCATTCGGCAATATTTAGAAAAAAAGATAGATTATAGAGATCCCCTGAAGAAAAAAAATTCCATAAACGCTGTTTTAGATCAAATATATCTGCTTTATAAGATTAATGATTGAGAATATTCATTTATTTTAAAATCGTTTGAAGAGTATTTTTTGGCGAGACACTTTGCTTCAGTGAAAAATTGAAATGAGGAGATTTTCAAAGTAAGAGATGAGAGGGCTTGAGAGACAAATTGGAATTTATGGAGAGAATTTAAGCCCGTAGCATTATTTTACTGAGAAATCCTTGGAAATTCATGAAAAGAAGAAGATTTGAAGAAGTTGGAAGAATTATTAGGAGAGAAGTGATTATTAGCGAATGATGATATATTTGGTGAGGGGTTTTTTATGGGGTTGGAGATACTACATTCTTTAAGGAAAAAAAGCACAATCAAAAATAAGACAGATTTAATAAATAATAAATATCTAAATATTATAAAAAATCACAAAGACATTTGCAAAAAAGAGGTTGAAATGTTCAAAATATTTCAAGGAAGTATAAATTTTATCGACAATGAGTACATACAGGAATATTGGTATAATTTAAAAAATTGTATAATTCAATGAAGCAAAGAAATTGACTTAAAAGATGCTTTTTATCTATGATACTCAGGTGCAATTAATTTCATATGAGAAAAATTAGATGAATGATATGAGGTGTATTTAGGCGGTATAACATTCTCGTTAGAGCATAATCTAGGGAATTTTGAAAGTATGATGAAAAATTATGAGCTAATGGGGGGTGTAAAAAAATTATTGCTTAAAATGTTCGACTATTGCAGAAAGAAAGATGAGAGCTACGAAGCGGAAGAAATATTAAGCATAGCAGTTAATCGTTTTGCTTTTGAAAAGTCAGAAATAGAAGAAAAAATAATATATTTAGAATGAGCCAATATAAATACAAACAGAATTAAGTCGTCGATTGTTAATCCTGATAATTATGATGAAGTAAAGATATTAATTGATGATGTAATAAAGGATTGTGAATCAAACGAGTATGACATGTATTTGGAAAAAATCATTGATAGAATCTTAAATAGACCGAATAATGCTATGTTGACTGAGTATATTGTAAGAGAATTGATGAACGATAAAAAATATTCAGTTATAAGAAGAATATTGATAATACTTATCTGGAATAATTATGATTCAAAATTTATAGAAGATAAAATTGAACTGCTCATTTCATACTGATATCTACAGATTCAGTCGTTACTTTTCACGTTTTTAAGAAATTGAAAAATACCTGATACATTTGTATATAATAAGATTAAACTACTGAAACAAAAAGGACATTTGAAATTTGATAGTGAACTATTAATGGGGTTTAACGATGAAATTGAGGATACTCATGAGGCAAGTTACTATATAAAATTAATGAGAATAATAATTGATAACATTGGGCTTGTGAGCAAGGAGATAAATACTAAAGAAAAAGTGACAAACATGTTAGTAAAAATTGTTGAAGGAGGCTATTATATTGAATGAGCATTTATCGAAAAATGGATAATATATTATGTAGCAGAAAAAAAATACTGCTTCTTTACCGATGAATTAATTGAAGCATTATCAAATAGTAAGTATAGAGAATATGATGAAGTTGTTTACAATTTTAAAAAAATGCATGAAGAGGATCTTTAATGAGTGGGAGAATTGTTTTACCTTAAAAACTCATAATAGAATTATTTTTTAATCTCTTTTCTTCCTCTCCCCATCCTTCCTATCCTCCTCCTTAAATCTATCATAATCGATATCTATCTCATCAACTTGAGGATTGATTTCTATTCATACTTTTGCAATCTCTCAATTAACTTTGATAGCTCCATATCCCATATACTTCTTTGCCAATACGGTAGTAAGGATATTATTTTTGCTTAGATACTTATGCAATTGAACCATTGTATCTCATTCCTCTAATTTCTTGATCTTTCTTGATTTTTTCCCTCATGTATGCCTAGGCGAAGTCTTCGGGAGATTTTCCTTAACTGGTTTGACTGGCTTTACTGGTGGCCGTGGCGTAGGTTTAGCTGCGGCATCTCCAGCTGGCTTATCTTTCTTTGGTTTATCTTTTTTCCCTATCTTCTCTTTCTTCTCAGTTTTTTCTTTTTTAGGTTTGTTAAATTTATATTCAAGATTCATTCTGATTTCCTTGACCTCTTCTTCTGTTAATTCTTCTTTCTTATTTATTTCTCATCTTTTAATAGCCGTTATCACTCTCAATTCTATATGATTTATCACTATATCAGCATCAGGAGCAACATAAGAATCATCTGTAAGTTTTACCCCATTATCAGTAACCACTCAATTACTAAGCAAATCAAGAATCTTTCTTTTTGGATATCTATGTTTTTTACGTAAATAATCAATAATGCTCACCCTTCAGGCTGTGATATCTGCAGAATGGGATTTGCGTACCTGCTTTTCAGTTGGAACCCCCACCACTGTTTCATCTTGTTGAGCAAAGCTAACTTCAATCATAGGAAGTGCATTCTTATATTTTTCTTTAAAGGGATTCTTAATGAACTCTTGTACTGCCGGAATATCTGAGTTTACAAAATCATTATATATAGATTTGTCTTTATATAAAAAATCCATGTCAGAGTAAGGTCTATGCTGAATGTGTTTGCAAAATAATGAAATTATTGATATGAAGTGCTGCATATTAATTTTTTTCTTACTTCATTTGAATTCATTAATAAATTCAACAAAATAAATATTATTCTGTAAAATAAACACCGGCATGGTTATGGGTGATACGTTTTTAAATCACTCTTTTCTTATTTCCTTTTTGAGATTAGGCAAAGTTACTCATCAAAGCTCCCTCTGTAAATTTACGAACATTGTTTGTTCATATTTATTTTTTCAGCGTTTTGTTTTTCAAACTTTCTTTTCAACAACTTCCACATTACTTATATTGTTGGTCATGTGATTTTTACCCATTTCTTCGATCTGGTTCGCATCGACTTTTGTTATGAAGGAAAGCAGGTACATATCATCTTCCCTTTTAGCTGACTCATCTACAGATCATTTTTCATCCTCTTTGGATCACTTTAAGATAAATGGGCTTCAGCAGTAGAATACCTTTTCAGATAATGGAATGGACGAAGTATCAGTAGCAATAAATCCTCATTTTTTTGGATTGAAAAACATTCCTCCTTCTAACTTGGCATCTTTTGACTTTGGCATCTTTTTGTAGACGAAGACATTATTAAGCATTCCTGCCAATATAGATTTTGTGATATTCTCAAACCTGCTTTGATTCTTTGCCAATTTAGATGCCTCTTCAAGCCTTTTGACCTCATCTTCGTTGAACTCTATTGAATTACCGGACTCTGTAAGCCTCTCTGTCAAGGTTTTTATTGTGTTGAGAATTTCATAAATCCGCTTTTGCTTAACTCATATAGTCGAAAAGTCCACCATCTCAAATAGCATCACTTCTTGTCAGCGCTTAGCTGCAGCCTGGAACAAATGAAGCTCATTGTGAGATAATCCATTTTTTGAAGACTTTAACTTTCAAAACAATTCTTGATCAAGCGGTTCTTTTCTTGTGAGCAATTTCAATAATTCTCTTTGTGCAATAAGATCAGAATCTTGTTTATATGTTCATTTAATGAGTCATTTCCACAGTTTTCACCTTGATAAGAATCATTTATGGTTGATGATTGCACAGATATCTATCATATCTCAACTGCATTTTCTGGATAATGATTCCTTTAGCATCTTGCCCACACTTGGTTCAAGCGGAAGATTAAGGAGTTCATTTCCAAGCTTCGTAACTTGATGATCCTTGGTTATTGCTCAGATTTTGAATAGATTATCATACGTTATCTTCAATAGCGTGAGGTCTGGCTTGTGCACAAAAGTATTCCTTCATGCCTTGAGATGTCTAAGGGGGTTAAATCACATTGATAATGCAATCAGAATATTTTTTTCCAGCGTGATATTCTCTATCTCTCATTTCGGGAAATTGGGAATTGCCTCAAAATCAACATCGCAAGCCCTAACATATTCTCAAATGCTAACCCTTCATGCCCTTCATCTCCTTTGATTTGAATCAGCTTTAGAGACGGGTTCGGTGTGGAGCTCAGGAACTCATCTGTCATTATATACCATGACTTTGCAATAACCATTATCAACAACTGCATCTATATAACTTATGGTAATGCTTTCCTGTGCTACATTAGTAGCGACTATTATGACTGGCTTGTCATCCTGCTTCTTCATCACTTTGTTCTGATCGACTATTGCGAGTTCAGAATGTAGAGGGTAGATATTATAGTTCGGGAGCTCTTTTTTAAGCTTTGTGATTGTCTCTTCTATAGTTTTTTTTCATTCGACGAATACCAGGATATTCTTCTCTTGTTGTGCAAAATTCATTATGCTGGGATAGAAATCATCCCTTCATAAATAAGTCGAATTAACAGGAAAAGTCCTTCATGGGATATCGAATACCGGGATATCCTTGGTTACTGGAGCAAAAAAAGCCTTTACCCTTTCTACGTCCATAGTCGCAGACATGAGAACTAATTTAACTTTTTTATTTGTAGTGAGGAGAGTATCTCTAATCTGAGATAATAAGAATTCTGTTGCTACACTAAATGTGTGGACTTCGTCGATAATTAGAATATCTGGGATAATATTGGTTACATATTGCCTGAGAAGCTGGAGTCAATCAGTTACGAATATGAGGTCTGACTGTTTTGACGATAGCACTTCCCTACCAGTCCTGTATCCGATTTTATGTCATATTGAAAAAGCTGCATCTCAGGTTTCTGATAATTTCTCTTGAGATACCCTATTTGCTGCAGAAATGGCTGCAATAACCCTAGGTTCTGCTACAACAATTTGTCTAGGCTTATAATATTTAGGATAATCTTTATTGTCTCAAAGGAGCATTTTCGGCACTTGAGTAGTCTTCCCGGATCCTGTTTCAGCAGATATGATAGTTATTACCGATTCATTTACCTTCGTTATGATATCTTGGATAAATTGATTCACAGGAAGCTCTGAAATTGTCTGAAGGATTTTTTGTCTATCTGATCCTAGAAGGATGTTTCAATTTCGATCCAGAACATCTCATATCTGGTGTGGAGCG
>CAYWJC010000188.1:0-1806 GCA_964458505.1 uncultured Candidatus Peribacteria bacterium
GGAGAGTTAGCACGTTCATACATTGAAGATGATGGCGACAAGTTTTTTGAATATTTGATTGATCAGGCGAATGCAAATATAAACCCAGTGTTAGCGATAATACCAGAGTTGAGAAATAATCCTATAATAGCAGAGTATTTAAATATGGAGAATATTAACCCATCAAATAAACAAATAATGAATTATTCACTATTAAAATTTTTTGAAATTTTAATAGATTATGACGATAACCCGAAAGTTGTATTTTTTGATAATATTCAATGGGCTGATTCTCAAGCTTTAGATATAATAAAATATTTCATTTTCTTTGGAAACAACAAAAGTACATTAGTTATTTTATCTTATAGAAATAGGGAAGATGATGTAATTGAAAAAGTAAATGAACTTATTAAGGATACTGAAAAGACAGGAAAAATAATCAATAAGATATTTTTAAAGCCTTTTGAATTATCAACAGTTAAAAGAATATTTAACGATATATTTGACAAACAGAGTGAAGAAATAGATAAGCTAGCAGAAATATGTCATCAGAAAACATCTGGGAATCCATTATTTATAAATAACTTTTTGGATTTTTTGCACAAAAATGGAAAGGTTAGGTTTAATAATCAAATTTCTGATTGGGAATGGGATATTAATGAGATAAATTTAGCTAATATTCCCGACAATTCGGAAGATATTTTATTGCAGAAAATAAAAGGTCTATCAAAAGAAACGGTAAAGTTATTGCAGGTTGCTTCATGTTTTGAAAATACATTTGATATAAAAACATTAGCTAATATTTTGGAATATTCATTTTATGAAACTGAAAAATTGCTAAATAGTCTTATGAGGGATGGAATAATTTATCCTCTTGATATAAATTATAGATTTGCTGTATTTGATGGTGAGGAAAATTTTATTTTTAAATTTACTCATGATAGTATAATTGAAAAAGTATATGAGACTATGAATAAAGATGAAAAAAACAAAATTCATTTTACTATTGGAGAGTATTTATTTAAACAATTTGTCGATGAAGAGACAGGCAACCATTTGTTTGAAATTACACGGCAGTATAATAATGCTATTGAATTGATTAGAAGCCGTGATGAAAAGATAAAAATGGTTACCCTAAATTTTAATGCAGGAGAGAAAGCCGAAAGTAATTTGGATAGCAGTGCATCGAGCTATTTTTTTATAGCAGGATCAAAATGTATAGATGACGATATATGGGAAGAGATGCCAGATCTTTCTTATATATTATTTTTACGTGCAAGTGAAGCAAATTTTCTCTCAGGAGACCTAGAGCAGGCAAAATTTTACGCTAATATGTTACTTAATAAGAACATTGATAAGATAAAAAAAGCTCAAGCTTATGAAATTATAATGAAAACATATCTGGCGCAAAATAATCTTATAAAAGCTTTAGAAACAGGTATAATTGCTCTGAAAACCTTTGGGGTAAGTATTTCAATGAAGCCATCTAAAGCAAAAATTTTGTTTGAATTAGTAATATCTAAAATAAACTTTTTAGGTGTACTAAATGATCCAAGTAATTTGCCATGGATGACAGATCCATATAAGATTGCCACAATGAGACTCTTAGCACTTCTAACCTCTGTTTCATACCGTGGATTTCAAGAGGTATTTATTATTTCAGTTGCAAAGCAAGTTAATATGTCGCTTCAATTTGGAAATTCTCTTTCTTCAGGGTATGCCTTTTTGAATTATGGTGTAATAAATATGCAACTGTTTAGGAATGTAGAAATGGCTTACAAATTGGGAAAAGATGTTCAGAAAATGATTGAAGATGAAAGACATAAG
>CAYWJC010000189.1:0-3421 GCA_964458505.1 uncultured Candidatus Peribacteria bacterium
TTTGGGTTTACTTGTGGGTATGTCATGGTAATATTATATTAAGAATTAAGATTTTTTCTTTCAATTTCATCTAGCTTTTTTCATTCATTATTTTTCCATTCAGTCCATCAATTTGCACTTCTTCATAAGATTAGTCAAGCTGCTGCACTTGGACTTTTAAATAAATAATCTTCATTAAATATATATGATTCATTATTAAAAAATTTTAATATTTTTTCATTATATAACTTCTCTTGTAAATTCTTTATCCAAAATCATGCTGTATCTAAAACATTAATTCTTGATTTAGATCATTTAAAAACCAATAATCATTCAGAAAAATATATTCAACTTGCATCTGCAGAAGGTCATTTACAGTAGTATAAGTTTTTATTATTAATTGCGTTTTTTTCTAGTTCTAAGTCTTTTAAAATCGGATATCAAATAGCGGAAATTAATAGGTCTAGATTTTCTAAAAACTCATTCATTGCAGCAACTTGATATTCTGGCAAATTATTTGATACAGGCTCAACTCCATTTTTAAGAATAAATCTATTTATTTTTTTTGCCTTTTCAATTGCTTTTGATTCTAAAAACTTAACATCCGCTTTTGTTAAATTGTTATCTTTTGAAATAAAAGCAACCACAATTTCCCAAAAATCTTTGTTTGTGTCATGATTTGCCAATCTATTCACTAAGTTTTCAGCTTCTCAGATATATGCAATATTTTCATTTTGCTCATCTTTTCAAAACAGAAAATAAATGGCGGGCTGATTTGTTTCTTTTCTTTCTTTTGCTTCCTTTAATTTTGCTCTTGGTATAACAATTGCTTTTCCAATCCAGTTGGATAATTCAAGTGTTTTGATTCAGGTTGGACTTCAGTCTATCAAATAAGTTACTATTGTTTTTCAAGCCATAATATTTAAATTATTAATTATTTCTCAAACTCTTCTATCAATTCAAGTGCTCTTTCTTTATATTCTCAGTCTTTCAATTCCAAATATAGGGTAACTTCATTTAGAATCTCATCAATCTGCATTAATTCATCTGTCGGAATTCAGCTTGAATATACGAATTCCAAAATATAATCAATGGCTTCAAAATCATCTTTTTCTAAAACTTCTTTTATTTTAGAAAGATAATTGGTGTAGATTTCTTTTTTGTTCATAAACTTAAAAATAAAAAAATAAAGCACATTATTAATAATGTGCTTTCGGTCCCGAATCCGGGAAGGTACCACCTAAAGCAAGTTCTTGATTTGGTTTTTTTACGAAGTTTTTGTCTCCGAGAGGTTCTAATCGATTTCTCTTTCTTCCTCCAGCTCGCAGTTGATATCTGCTCGAATGCTTTTAAATATAAACATATAATAATTAAATATTCAAAAAAACCAAATTTTATTTTCTTAGATAACTTTTATAAAATCAATATTTGCCTAAATTAGCATATTTTGATATAATTAATCTATGAAAAAAGAGTATTGGTTAACGGATTATCTAAGAAATAACTGACACATAAAAGAAGATCGAACTATCTGACCTTCTGAATTGTCAGCTATTTTAGCGAACACTCCAGATATTCTTTACAAAATTCTTTGAAATACATCCGAAACAGATTGAATTTGATTCACAGAAATAAGCCAAAGTATTTTCGCTATAGATAAAGAGACTGACATTGACTATGTTGATAGCAATTTTTTCCTTAATACAATTAAAGAAAATTTACCTGAGCTTGGACAGTTTTATCCGAACATTTTTAAAAAGATTGATTCAAATATTCACTTAGCAAGAATAATTGCTGTTTTAATAAATTCTTACAAAGAAAAAAAACTTGGACTTATTTACGTTCCCTGATTTCATAGAAGTCTTTATTGACCTTTTGAAAAAGATATTTTACCTCATGTTATTCCCTTGTTATGAAAATCTCCGAAAGAAAACATTAATATCGAATATCCGTGAAATTGATTCGTAAAAATGGGATGGAATGTTTTTAAGGAAAAAGATACTAAAGAATTCAATGAGCTTTTTGATGCTGAAGAATACGAATTTCTGATTTATCTTTTCTTAAAATTTTCAGAAAGCCTTGATACGATCTTCGCCCATTCCCTTTGACCTATTTTTATAGTGAAAGCGATGGAAAAGCTCAAATCCTTAGAAAAATCCGAAAAAAACAATTCATTCAATTGTAATAAAATCAAAAATATAATTTTTTTAAATCCTGCACTAAATCAAGACAAGTTATCAAAATTTTGGTTTTTACAGAATTATCTTAGTCCCAAAAACACAAATCTTGAAGAAAATAAAAAAACTGTTTTGAAATATATCGATAGCAATCATTTGAAAAATATTAAATGAAATGAGAAAATCATCATCAAAGAAAAGTTCAAATCTTTTCTTGAGGCATTGAATAAGAAAAATACCATTTGGTTTGATTTTCTTGATTTGTTTTTTGATAATAGCGGGGATTTTCTGCTTGAGAATTTTTCTGAGTGGAAAGACTTCAGCACAAAAAATAATATTTCTTATGTGAATTATGCATTTTCCACAAATTTTGTCGAAAACTTTAATGATCTTTGAGAAGAAATCCTTGATAAGGTCTCAATAATTTCTTTAGAAGGATATAGCACTGTTCCATTTGACAGCCTTAGAAACAGAAGAACCGAAAAATCAGTAAAATGTGAAACGGTCTATATTCCACTAGAAACTCATTATTGAAACACTGCAGAAGAAGTTGAGAAATTAAGAAGAATTATAGGAAAATTGATTTCAATCTAGATTCTTATTATTTCAAAATTATCCACTTTTATAATTTGTTTTTGATCTTCCAGGGCTATCATATTATCCACATCCAATAGTCTGATCAATTCATAAAACGCATGAAACAAAGGTGATATGTAAATCAATTTGTCTTTATTATACCTTTTTATAAATTCATTGTATTGTAAAACTTCTCTTATTGTTCAGATTGATCATGGAAATGTAACAGCACTTTCAGAATTATCATAAAATTGTTGTAATCTTTCATCATCATTTGGAAAGTATATATTTTCTCAATAATCATCTGGTTTTTTATATTTTTCCAAACTATATCAGATAATCTCTACTCAATGTTCTATACTTTTATTATAAATATCCAGCATTACTCAATCCTTTCCTCATCAATAAATCACCCTATCTACTCTTGATTTAATTAGAGTAAAAAAAATTTCTAATTCAGCATTTAATTCAGCTTTTTTATTTATAGGTAATTCCCTTGATCATCAGAAAATCGCTAATGTTTTCATTCAAATTGATTTAAAATATTAAATATAAAATAATTATATTTATATTTAAGTCAATTTTAAGTAAAAAAATCGTTCGTTGGAACTCAGATATTAATTATCATTTTCTATTGAATTATCTCCAAAGCTTTAGGACGTCGCAAAGACTTTTCGGGTCTATTTTTG
>CAYWJC010000190.1:0-6224 GCA_964458505.1 uncultured Candidatus Peribacteria bacterium
AATTCATAAAAAATAAAAACATCATGACTGATGTTTTTATTTTTTATGAATTTAATATAAATCAACCCTTTTCACTAAGAGATTTTTTATTTATCAAAAAATCTTTATCCAACGACTTAAGAAAATCCCAAAAATTTTTAGAATGATTTTTATGCTTCAAATGGCTTAATTCATGCAAAATGATATGTTTTATCAATTGGACAGGGAGCTTTATTATTTCATAATTTAAGAAAATATCATTTCATCTGCATTGTCAGTATTTTCTCTTGTATTTTTTGATATAAATATTGTTCAATTTTAAATTATTTATCTGTGCAAGATTATTTGTTTCAGATATTAGAAATTGTGAAGCCTGTTTTTTGTACCAAATATTCAAATCAGAATAATTAAAATCTGTAAAACCATACGATTTAATGGATTCTGCATTGCAAATTTCTCATTTATAAAAAAATGACTCTGATTTTGAATGGTTTATTAAATCATTTTTCAAATTTATTTGTTTTATCCAATTTTTATGAATCCACTCAGATCTTTTAATGAGAATTTCATAAACTTTTGTTTCGTTTATTTTTAAGGGAGATTTTATAGTTAATCACAAATCCGTTATTTTAAAAGACAGAGTTCTTTTTCTATTAATACTTTTATTCAAGAATATAGGAATTGTTTCATTTTTTATGTTAATTTTGTCTGGAAACATTATTTTTAAAAAATTTAAGGCATTTTATATTAAAAAAAGTATAGTGAATTATAAATTTTTTCAAACTATTAAACAATATAAAATTTACAAATCAAGTTTTTTGAGTAATATCAGAAGCAATATATTCAATTTTTTAAAATTAAATGAATATTTGGCCAGATTGGTCTTTTTATTTTATGACTATATAAGCATACATGTCTCCTAATGAAACAATAGTAAGATTCAATGATGTATCATTTGATTTTTGACCAAATAAAATTCTTCTTAACGAAGCAAACTTTTCTGTAAGAAGATGATCAAAAATTACCATAATGTGACAAAACGGTGCAGGAAAAAGTACAATTTTCAAAATGATCACTTGATCTTTAAAACCAAGATATTGAATAATAAATGTCGATAAATGACTTACAGTTGGAATTGCACACCAAGTTATGCTTCCTGATGATCGAGAATTAACTGTACAAGCGTTTTTCAGAAAATATTTTTTGGATAAAAGCATTTATAATATCGATTCAAAAATTGATAGTATACTTGAAGTTGTCAATCTGAAAGCTCCGCTTGATAGGATAGTAAAATCTTTTTCAGGATGACAACAAGCAAGACTTCTTCTTGCTTCAGCTTTGATTAATAATCCAGATTTACTTCTTTTAGATGAGCCGACAAATAATCTTGATAAAGATGGAATCGATCATCTTACAACTTTTTTGATAAACTATAAAAAAACATGTATAGTTATATCACATGATGCAGATTTTTTGAATGCTTTCACTGATGGAGTATTATATCTTGATGTGTTTACAAAAAAAGTAGAGCAATATGTTGGAGATTATTATAATGTAGTAGAACAGATTACTGCCAGAATAGAAAAAGAAAATATGAAAAATGCTCAATTAGCAAAAACCATTCAAGCAAATAAGGATCAAGCGAATGTTTTTGCGAATAAAGGATGAAAATTAAGGCTTGTTGCCAGAAAAATGAGAGAAAAAGCTGAAGAGCTTGAAGATGAAAAAGTTGATGTTCGCAAAGAAGACAAAACAATAAGAAATTTTACAATTCCTCTTCAAGAAGATATCGGATGAGAAATTTTAAATATTTCATCCTACAAAGTCATAATCGATCATGAGCCAACTATAAAAAATGCAAATATTTCTTTAAGAAAAAACCAACATCTCCTTATATCATGACCTAATTGAATCTGAAAAAGCACACTTTTGGAATCATTAGCATCAGGAAAATCCGAATGAGCATTTATCAAAGATTGAATAAGAGTTGGTTATTACAGACAAGATTTTTCTACTTTAAATTTTGAAGATACTGTTTATGAATCGCTTTTTAGAGTTGTTGAATCTACTGATTGAAAAGTTATCGAAGAACAATTAAGATCTATTGCAGCATGATTTCTTATAACCTGAGAAGTCATGAAAACAAAAATCGGTAATTTATCGGAATGACAGAAATGATTGGTTTCATTTGCAAGACTTGTTTTACAAAAACCTGGACTGCTTATTTTAGATGAACCGACAAATCATATAAATTTCCGCCATCTTCCGATTATCGCAGAAGCTCTGGATAAATATGAATGAGCAATGATTCTGGTTTCCCATGTCGATGAATTTGTTTGGCAAATTCGTATAGATGAATACCTAGACCTAGATAGATAGGAAATTCTTAAAAAAGCGAATTTTGCATTCAATCTGCGCTTCCTCGTTCTCCGTAGCTACCGCTACGATTCGCTGTGGTTCTCGTTTTTCATACAAACTTCATAATTTCTATTAACATAAAGTTAGAGTATGACATTATTTTCAGTTTATATTTTAAAATGTTCTGATGATACGTTATATATTGGTTCAACGAATAATATTGAAAAAAGGCTTCATGAACATAATAATCTAAAATCTGGAGCACATTATACGAAAATCAGAAGACCAGCAACATTGGTCTATGAAGAAAATTGTGAATCATTAAGCCTAGCAAGAAAAAGAGAATGTGAATTAAAAAAACTTTCAAGAAAAGAAAAACTTGAATTAATAGAGAATTCAAAAAATAATAGTTTATTAAAAATATAAATATGGAAATCAAGGAAGTTAAGTTTTTAACTAGCGTAACAGAACTTAAGGCTGAAATATTCCCCCTTAAAAACGTAAATACAAGAAAACAGGTACTTTTCTTGGGTAGATCCAATGTGTGAAAATCCTCAATGATCAATTCTCTTTTTTGAAAAAAAGACCTTGCATATTCAAGTGCAAAAGCTTGAAAAACAAGAACTATAAATATTTTCGAAGTCAACAAAACTCATGCTTGTTTAGATTTTCCCGGATATTGATATGCAAGATGAGATAAAGAAGAAAGATTGGTTTTAAGGGATATGATCCTTGATTATCTTGAAAGAAACCTATCAGAAAAAATAAAAGTCATAATTGTAATCGATGCTTATGTATGACCCACAAAATTAGACAAAGAGATTTTTGATTATGTGAATGATAAAAAAGCAGATATATTATTGGTTTTAAACAAGGCTGATAAAGCCAATCAAAAAGAAATGCAAGCCTCAATAAGGAAAATTGAAACTGAGCTTAATAATACAAGCTATATTTACTATTCTTGTAAAAATAATGTTTACAAAGATAATGCTCTAAAAGAGATATTTAAAGATTAAAATAAAAAAAATAGTACATTGTACTATTTTTTTTATTTTTTGATTTTATTAATTCAGATATTCCATCTTATTTCTATTATGCTCTTCCAAAGTCCTTCAGAAATGAATATTTCAATCCATATCATGAAGATAATAGTAATACGGAGAATTTTTTGAGTTTACAACGGCATCAAATGTATCCTTAGTGAAATTTGAGATTGGAGTCGGAGGGAGTCAAATCTTGTTTCTTGTGTTGTAGCTAGATTTCTTATAGATATATTGATTTATGAAATTTGGAGTACATTCTTTTTGTGTTAATTCATATTCATAACAAACAGTCGCATCAGCTCATAAAGAAATATTTTCTGATAATCTTTTTTGTAGAATTCATGAAACAATAGGTTTATTGGTGGGATTTTTCTCTTCCCTCTCAAGAATTGAAGCAAAAATCATATTATCATAGTTTTTATCCGTATTTGAATAATTACTATAAATCTTAGTTTCAAATTCATCGAAAACAACATTTAAAAATGTATTCAAATCTCAAGTCAAAGACAATCTATATGTATCAGGATAAATAAATCCCTCAATAGAATCGCTTTTATTCAAAAAAGCATATTTATCTTTAAATTCAGTTGGGATATTTTTTGAGAAATTTATAAGTTCTCATTTTTCTATTATTCATTTTTCCGTCAAATAGTCATCAATATCAAAAATATTCCAACCTGGCAAAATTGTAATTTTTAGATCTTTGGAATTCGGACGTGTCAATATTTCAGAAAATAAATCATTTAGATTAGTAGGTTTTTCTATAGTAAAAGATCAAGCTTGAAGCTTGAAATCTGAATAGTTCATCTTGATCCAGATTTTATATAAAAGATTATTTACATCTAAATTGAATTTTTTAGGAATCAAAGATATAGTATCTCATTTATTTATGGTAAAATCCTGTTTTGATATCTCAGTGTTTCAAATATTTTGATATTTAAAAATTCAAAATATCAACAGAAAAAATATTAAAAATATAAATATCTTTTTAATATTTGATGTTTTTTTCTTATGAAAATTTCAATTATTTCTCATTCTATAATGTTTTATTTTTTAATCCTCGTATGTTTTTCTTAGATATTCCAAATCTAAAGAGTCTCAGATAAATCTAATTACATTTGATGGAGGCTTTTTATTGATTTTGCTTTTTAGTAAAATTTTGACTTTATTTCAAAAAATTTTTTTTACATCTCTTGAAGAATATAACTCATCTTCTTCTGAAATGTTGGCAGAAGTCAAAAAAATGGGAAATTCTACTTTATCTGCCACTTTTTTATCTAAAATAATTTCCGCTACTCTTATTCAAAATAATTTTTGTTTTCTTTTTAAGAAATCTGGAATATTAGAATCATCTTTTAGATGTGTAACAATCGTAAATGGATTTTTATAATTTTCCAAAAAATCAACTTGCTCAGTTGTTAAAGTTGAAATTCTTTTCAATTCTTCAAAATTTTTAACAATAAAAGATATGGGTTTTCCTTTTGTTCTTTGTTTTAACTTGTAAATATCCTTAAATCACTTTTTATCATTAAGATGACAACCTATTCAATAACAGGTATCCGTAGGAATAGCAAAAACCATTATAATAAATTTAATATTTAAAAAATAAGGTAACTAATGATGATTACTCTGATTAAAACAATCAGTTGATTTTTAATCAGATTAATTTCCGGTCGAAGTGTCTGATCAAGATAAAGTTGATAATTCTTTAATATTGTTTTTGAATTCAGATGTAGCTTCAATAACTTTTTCTCAGCTTTTTATAACTTTATTCGTTTGTTCGATTTTGTTGGTAATTGCATCTTTTGTTTTATCAATTGCTTCATTTGTTGAATTTACAACATTTTTTGCTTTTCATATAATTTCCTCACTGCTTTTTAGTTGTAAAAGCTCATCAGAAACTCAATCAGCTCACTCCTTAAGATTTCTTATATATTCATTAAAATTTTCAATTCAGAGTTTTTTTGCCATAAGATCAGATTCTTTTGGCATCATAAAAGTGAATAAAATATAAAGAACTACTATTACTAATATTGATAAAATGAATTTTCAAATGAATGACATATAACTTTATTAGGTATAAATTAACTTTTGAAAAGATCTTCTATGGAAGTACAATCGTTCAAACCTTTTCTTAGCTTTAAAATATCTTCATCATTTATCAAATCTTTATTATTTTCTGATTTGAATCACTCAAAATAAGTCTTTAAATTACCTACAAGATCAGGATTTTTTAAATTGTTCATCATTGAGAATTCAGCTTTAACTATTCATTGAGTTTTGCAGTTCGGACATATTACCTCCATGCTTATTGCACTTCCTGCGGTTCATAAAACATTTAAATTTCATTCTGTTATAGAAGATTCGCAATTTTTACATCTGAAATTAACTATTGTTGCTTCTATGATACTTTTGAGTATTAGGTAATTCATATTTTTTTGGTTATATTTTAGTTATAGATGAATTATATTATACTTTTTCAATTTCATCAATAATTTTTTGCACTCTTTGTCTTGACTTTTCTATTCCAAGTATTTCAATTAATTCAAACGCTCCTGGTGAAAATTCTGATCATGATAATGCAACCCGGACTGGCCACAAAACTTGTCAATTTTTTAATCAGGATTCTTTAATTTTTTCAATAAAAATATTCTTAATCTCTTCTTGATTTAGGTTATCTTTTGAACTGATTACATTCAAAGCCAATTTTAATGATTTTTTTGCAAAATCAAGGGAATCGATTCACATTTTTTCATTTAAAAGAAAATCAAGCCTTATATTAGATTCATTATATAGAAATAGGGTCAGATCAATATATTCATCGAATTTTTTTATTTTAGTCTG
>CAYWJC010000191.1:0-1913 GCA_964458505.1 uncultured Candidatus Peribacteria bacterium
AATTCTTGTATTTTTTCTTTTTTCACACCCGTGAACATTTTCTCTAATAATTCAATTGCCTTGTCGTCTGATAATCAATCCAAGATTCAGCTTAATGCAGTCTTGTCTTCTGGCAAGATATTTACTGTTTTATCGGAAGCTATAATTGCCTTATCAGATAAAGTTATTATCCTTGGCTCAGTTACTCATTCTAATTTTAATTTGATTTCAGCTGTCGTTCATGCTTGTTTATCTGCTATGCTATCAACCTTTTCAACTTTTGGCGGATTTTTTGGTAAATTTGGGGTTTTTTCCTTAACTCAATTTGACTCATTCAATTTATCAATACTTAATAATATTCCCATATCCCCATCTACAACACTATAATCTTTTCATTTAGACTTTAATTTTTCATCAATTGATCATATCGCCTTAGTTATTCATGCCTGAGTACTCAAGTCAATTCAATCTAATTTTACATCTGCCTTTGCTGCCAAGTCTTTTGTAGCTTGAATAAAGTTGCTGTTTTGAGCAAGAATTTGGGCACTTTGACCTTCCATTAATTTCCTATAATTACCTATATGTTCTTGATTTAATAAAACATTTTTTAAACTGTTACTGAATTCGTTTGATTTTGCTGTTAATGCAGCATTTTCATTTTTAGGTCAATAATGTTGTGAAAATTCCGTGGCTTTTGTTGATGCCTGATTTGTTCACATTGCAGCTGTAATATTCTGAACTCATTGTCCCATAGAAGCTATGCTCTGTCATTTCAGATGAGCTGGCAATCAAGGTATAGGTGCATATTTTGGAGATTCTTTTATCAGTTTTCATACAGAATCTCACATTGATTTAAATGGTGCAGCGGCAGCTTCGGTAATTTTATTAGCTCGTAACGCAGCCATTACTGACATCCATAATACTCATAGTGCCAGAAAATTGATTATTATCGTTCAGATTATTCATCTTCAAGTCGTAAGTACTCAGTTAACATTGGCTTCTGTCATTTTTGAAAGAACTCACTTGGTTGTGAATTTAACTTCTCAAAAAGTGAATTCTTGCGTAGAATCTCATTTATCCTCGATTATAACAACATCGGTTTCTAGCTTTCCTGTCGTAGTCAAAGGTCCGTTGCTTTGCACTGCAGAAAGGAATACTAATCAAAATGACAATGCAGCAGCCACATAAACCGGAACCATAGCAAGAGATATCATTTCTCATATAGAAAAATTCGCATTCTTGAATTCGGTTCATATTTTTCATTCATCTTTGAAAAAATAAGCAAGTCAAAATGCTGGAGAGAAAATGATATATATCCATAGCTTTGCCATCCTGCTGAATAATGCGAATATTATTGCAAGCAGCAGTATTCAGAACATAATGAAGAATATGATAGAAAATCATCATTTCAAAAGCAGATCAAATATGCTGTTAAGTGATTTTACTTCAGTAATATCTATTTTCTGCGCTTCAGGAAGCTTAAATATTCAATATGCATATGCTGATAAAAGATTGAAGACGGATCATTTCGGTCAAGTCAACATATCCATTATACTTATGCATGATGTTTTATCTTTTTCACAATCGTTTGCTGTAAATTTTCAATTCATTTTCATTCCATTTGCCGAAGTTCATGTTCAGGTATTTGTACTTGTCTGATCATATATTATGCTTTTAGGTATTGTCGGCAGATTAATAAAATGGGTTTCATTTCATCAAGAAGTTGTATTTATCGTTTCGATCGGAAGCCTTATTACAGATGCGGTAAGAATGGATGCAAGACTCGTAACTCAGCTGACCAGAAACCAAGAAAAGGGCACTATAAGTATACCCACGATTAGCCTTGGAAGGGCTTGAGAAATCTGAAAAGTGCTCTTCTTTTCTGAAAATATGTTTACGAATGCAATATAAATAAGAATGAAAGCAAAGGCAAC
>CAYWJC010000192.1:0-2066 GCA_964458505.1 uncultured Candidatus Peribacteria bacterium
CATCACCTACAACACCAGCTCCAGCCCCGACTCCACTTGGAATATCAGCTGTTACCCACTGAGCTCTCACAATCATTGGAGAAAAAAATATATTAAAACACAAAATAGTGCTTAAAATTATTTGTATTCTCTTTAATTTCATCTTTTTGTTTTAAAAACATTAAAATAAAAACTGATTGTGTTTTATTTCAATGAATTGTTATAATTCTGAAAATCTTCTTCAAAAAAAACCGTTACCAAGCCTATCAAATCTTGAACCCTAACCATAAGCATCATTTTAGCAAGCGGGTCATTTTCCGAATAATTCATTTCTCTCAATGATAGGCAACCCTTGATTAACCTAATCCCTTTGATATGCATACTAAGCATAGTCTCGGGAACCTCAACACTACTAATTTGCTCTAAAAACATATCCGTCTTTTTTCCGATATTTGCAAAGTACTCATAGTCAACTTCGCCGCCAGCAAATTCTACGAAGTGAGACTCAAAATCACTCAAGAATTCAGAAAAGTCCTCTTTTAACAACATTTCAACAGGGGCATTGCTCGCAAGTGCATAGGCTATTTCTGAATAATACCCAGTAGCATCTTTACGTAATCTTATTTTCCTCTCATCCTCACTTAATGTTCCATATTCTTGAGGTAAAACCTTTATTTTCATTTCATCAATTTCTGGAAGAGAGTTTAATGAAATATGCGAACCCAGTTTTTCAGAAAAATTTTGACTTACAAAATCAGTCAGGTCAGAATTAGAAACGATTTGTCCTTCTTTGGAAAGCATATATTCTTCCAACTCTCTTGTAACCTCATCCGTCAGAGATGTATTTCCTAAAGCTAATTCAGATTCATTATCATTTGAATTAGTCGTTCTTCTAGCAATTTTATCTTCGGGTGCCGCTCTCAATGGATCATAACCACTTTCGATCTCAACTCCGTCTGAATAACCATCATCATCAGTATCTTTAATATTCGAATTGGTTCCATAAACCGTTTCTTCATCATTTGTTAATCCATCACAATCAAAATCAATTGTTTTATTACAACCTTCTTTTGAAGTATCGGCTTTTACATAATTAAAATAATTAATGCCAGCCAAAAAAATACATGCCAAAATTAAAAACGCTCGCTTTATGTTTTTTATTTTTATATCCATGTGCACATTATACTACTTTTTTGTTTTTTAGTACAACCAAAACACGTGTTATGATTTTTATAAATAAAAATCATATAGAGACTGACTACTACTGCCTATTGTGCTACCTAAAAGAATAATGTCTATTGCTAATGTCTGTGTATATATAGAGCTACCAAGAATAGGCGCAACAATTTTTGTTGCATTTAGTTTGATGCACATAACGGAAAAACCCGTTACAGATGATAAAGAAAAGATGATTTTATTTTATCAAAACATCATCATAAGACAAGAGACTGTTTTAGTAAATAATACATTAACATAATTATCATGTTTTGTCAATATAAAACTTCCAACCTAAAATAAAGCCATTGGCTCAATAATGAATATCCAATTGCAAACCATGAAAGCCCTTATTTGAAACTATTTTTAGTCAACATTCCAAGCAAAATCCAAAAAATCAAACTTCCCTGCTGTATATCCCACAGATAATGATCTAGCATCATTACAAAAATATATACTATCAGTATCGCCCTTAAATAATAAATAATTTCATTTTTATTTTTTAAAATGTTCCACGTGGAACATTTATACAAGAAAAAGACGAATCCGATAAAGATAAATACTCCGTATTCGCTCAATATGAGCAAAAAAACGTTATGCACTGGCTGAAATTGCCAATTTTCAGCATTTGTAAACCGATCAATCTGAAAAACAAATTGTCCTGCGCCCACTCCATTCAAAGGATGTTCTGCTATTGTTCCACGTGAAACATTATTATAAAAATTCCTCTCAACAAAAGTTTTAACAAATAGTGAATTGTAATCAGGTTTCACAAGCAACAAAACCGCAAAGATTGTGACAGCAAAAGTTAGCAATATCTTAACATGTTCCACGTGGAACATTTTTAAATAAGTTTTTTTATTAAATGTTCC
>CAYWJC010000193.1:0-5030 GCA_964458505.1 uncultured Candidatus Peribacteria bacterium
AAAAGAAAAATGAAATACTTAGGTCGTGGCTAAATTAATTTTAATTTTTAATATAAAATGCTTATATGAAGATAAAAGGCAATATATTTCCTGAAATAAAAAAGGAAATAAGAGGTTTTCTAATGGATGAGAGCTGAAAAATAACAAAGCAGGATTCATTAAAACTTGCTTTTTTAGCTGTTGTCTTGTCAGTTTGATTATGAAACGAAACAAACGCTTTGAATACGAGATGTGTTCATTCTAGTTCATGTAGTTGTGGTTGATCTTGTTAATATAATTTATAAAATATGAATAAAAATTTCAAATATATTTCGTTAATATTAATATTAATTATCATAGTATGATTGATATTTCTTTTCTTGAATACAAAAAAAGAAGGGTATAGTTTCAGTGTAAATAGTAAAAGTTGAACTTTATCATCAGAAGCTATTTATGCTAGAATTATTGGAGATATTGAAATATGCGAAAAAATAACCGATGAAAACCAAAAGAAATTTTGTATTGAAAATGTAAAAGATAGAGAAATCATGGCAAAAGCGAATTTCAAAGATAGCAAAGAAGTTTGTAATAGTATGAATGAAAGTAAAAAAAGAAATTATTGTATTTCTTTTATGAAAACAGAAAATATCAGATCTAAGGCAGTGAACACAAATAATGAGGATGATTGTAAAAAAATTAGTAATCCACTTATAAAACAAAGATGTTTACTATTGGTTAAAACCAATGAAATAAGGAAAAAGGCAATATTGAATGATGATATCAATTTTTGTAAAGAAGGTAAAGATAGCGATGAAATAACTATATGTGAGTGAATATATTATTACTTTAAAAACACAGTCAAAAATAAAGATAAGGAAGGTTGTAATGAACTTCTTTTAGATGAAGTAAGAAATCTATGCTTAAAAAATATAAATAATGGCTAGAATCATAAGTAGAAAGTACACTTGTCAAATCCAGCTTTGGCAAGATTGTAATCTTAATTGTTCGCATTGTTGGAGAGATGCTAAATATGATAATGTAAAATTGAACACAGATTATTTAGTTAATGATCTTGAAAAATTTATAAGTCATATTATTAAAATAAAAAAAATAGTAAAAAAGTGATTCTTTAGAATTCAGCTTACATGATGAGAGGTTTTTTTATATTTTGATAAAATAAAAAAAATTATACATCTGCTTGATAAATTTCCTGAAATAGAAATCGCATTTCTTACAAACTGAACAATTATAACTGATGAACATATCGAATATTTGAAAAAGTACAAAGATAGGGCTGTCTTTCAAATTAGTATCGATTGATTGGAGAAAGCTCATGAATCTTTCAGATGAAATTGAACATTTAAAAAATCAATTAAAAATATCATTAGACTCTGAGAAGAGTGATTTGTAGTTTGAGCTCAAAGCGTTATCAATTCTGAAAATTATAAGGAAACAGCCAATTTGATAAAGCTATTTTGTGAACTGCCAATAAGATGATTTTCATTTAGGAAAATGCTTGATGTCTGAAGAGCAAAAGATTTTTCTGATGAAAATAAAGAAAATGCAATAAGCCGTATTATGTATTTAAAATATCATTACGCAATTTTATTAAAAATGAAGGATTATATTAGCTTTAAATGAAAAAATTTATCACTTTGATGTGATTCTGTGGCCTCACTATATGCACATCCTGAATTAGATTACAATATATGATATTGTCATGTACACCATAACGATGTAATATGAATTGAGCCCAATTGAGATGTATTTTTATGTCCAAGATTACCTATAAAAATCTGAAATATTTACCAAGATTGATTAATTAATATCCATAAAAAAAGATATATAAAAACTTATAAATCATTGTTTAAATTAAATAAGACTTGTGAAACATGTGATACAAAGCAAAGGTGTGTATGATGAGACTTGTGCGAAATTTATAATTTCTATTGAAATCTTGACTGACATAAATCATTAATATGTGAAAATTATGATAATAAATAAGTGACTAAAAAATAAAAACTTCAAATCATGCGATCCCAAAATTACAATAAAAAGAATTGAGGATGGATTTAGGAAGCTGAATACTAACTTTCGATATGAGCAAAGACCCGATTTAGTAATTGAATGAGAAAAATTGAATTTATTTTCATGAGATTTTTATATCGACTGAATTTGATTCGGTACTAGCTGAAAATGAATTACAAAGGATTATACAAAAGCAAGTGCAATGGCTGAATGAGTTGAAAGATTTTCAGATAATATCCATTATATCGGTAAAATATATACAGCTTGAAAATTCAAATATATAAAAGAATGAAATGAACTTATTCAAAAACTTGCCAATCAACAAAACTTTAAATGATATATTAATGAATCAGAAAATTATTTTATTGAAAATAAGCTAAACTATCTTTCATTTAAGGAAATATTAAAAGAAAAAATAAAATATTTAAAAAAAGACAATAAAGAATTCAATCATTGGGTTGATTGATATTCTTTATTAAAAAATAAAAAAATAAAAATTCCTTTAATGCTTATTAAAAGAATATCTAAAGCAAATTGATTAGCTTCTTGAAATATCAAAGAAGAAGCGATAGTTCAAGCTTCATTTGAAATATTTGAAAGACATGTTTTATTGGAAGTTTTCAAAAATAAAAAAATAATTCCGACCATTAAAACCAATTCTATAAAAAATAAAAGCATAATAAATTATATAAATATTCTCAAAAAAAGTTGAATAGATATTATAATCAAAGATTTTTCTTTATGATGAACTTTTCCGTGCATTTGAGTTGTCTTTATTGATAAAAATCTGAAAAATTCCAAAAATGAAATACATAGGAAATATCTATATGAATCTTTAAGAATTGGAACTTCTTTTAATTTAGAAGAAGCATTAACTAGATGTTTTACAGAATATATACAATTTCAAGGAAGAATAATAAATGGTAATACAAATAATTTAATATGGGATTTTTTTGTCGATTTCGGAAAAACTTATGAATCTAATAATAAACTTTTTGGTCTCTTCAGGAGGTATGACTTTGATTGAAATAAGACTTTTCTTTATAAAGGGAATGAAATAAATTTCAAAAGCCTCAGTTTCAAAAAAAACTTATATTTTAAAGAAGATTTAGAACAAATTAAAGAAATATGTAATAAAATTAATTCTGAACTTTTAGTAGTTGATTTAACTCATAAAATTCTTGATTTCCCTGTTTATAGAGTTATTATGCCCGGTATTTCAGACATATTGTGATATCTAGACGAAAAAGAAACATTAGATACACTAAATCTTTCAAATCAAGAATTGGAATATTGATCATATTATTGATTTTTAAATGATTTCCTAAAAGATTCTTCATGGATTAATGATGAAGAAAAAATAAAAAAACTTATAGATGATTTAAAAAATCTGACTTTTACTTTTCCAAACAGCTTAAAGGATTTTAAAACGAAATGATTATATACACAAAGAATCTCTGTGATGAAAATTTTATTTTTTTTGTGAATAAAAATAAAGTCAGAAGAACTTATTTTTAAGATAATTAATTTAATTATAAAAAATTGAGAACTTTTTGAGAAGACAGAATTTATTAATTTTAAAATCCTTTTAGAAAAAAAGTGAATTGATTTTTTCATTAAAAACTATTTGGAGGATCCTGAAGTTTTATCATGCAAAAAAAATATTTTTGGATGATATAATCCCTTTACTGATTTTTGCTGAAATCCTTGTAACAAAAAATGTCCTCTCATTTTTGAAAAAAAACTTTATGATATCTTAAAAACTTTTTTTTAATCAAAAAAAGGACAAGATGGATCTTCTGCAAATATATCCTTACTAATCCAGTAACTAGCTCATCTGTCTCACAAGCACAAGTACTTGTATTTACATAAAAAACATTTTCATTTAAGTTTTTCAGGATCATAAATCTTAAGCATTTTTTTAAGATCCAAAACTTTTTGAGTATCTTCTTTTATGAGATTTCAAAGTTTAAATTCATCAATTGCAAGATTCCATGAAGTGTAAGTGTTTCAATTGGGTAAAATATAAAGGATTCTGTTTGATAATTTAGTATCTATTCAATTTTTTATATCATTAAAGAATTTTATTTTTTCTTTTATTATTTTTTGAATCTGCGTGTTTCATTTCTTTAAAATATTAAAATAAAAATTCAAAAAATTTTCTTGCCTAAAGTTTAGAATATTTGGATTTGCTTGAGATTCAATTATCTTTATTAAAACCTTATAATGATTTTTATCCAGCTCCACTCTTTCTACTATATTTTTTGAATTATTATTGAAGTCCAGATTTCTTGAGTATGTCATATTTATTCATAAATCCTTGCAAAGCTGCATCATTCATAAAAGATATTTGAAATTATCCTTATTAAGACTCATGTCCAAATTTGACCTTATTCAAAAGCTTTTTGTTAAAATTATATTTTTTACAACAATATCATAAACTCATTTTCATCTTATTTTATCATTATATTCCTTATTTCATTCAAGCGAAAAAGTGATATCTGAAACATTTTTTGTTTTCAAGTAAATTAGCTTTTCTTCATTAATGAGTGTTCAATTTGTAACGATGCCATAATCAATTTTTTCATTGTACAAAAAATCTATAATTTCATAAAAATACGGATAAAGAAAAAATTCTCATCAACCCATAAGAATAAGCTTAAAATCATCCTTAAAATATCATTTTAGCTTTCTAAGGATTATTTTAGCATCTTTAAATTCCATTATTTCTCAATTCATTCAAACTTCTTTTATATAATAGCAGTGTTTGCATCTTAAATTACATGTGCTATTTGTATTTAACCTTATCATTGAAATAGGTTTTCAAAAATTATCCATATATAAAAAATTTTATAAAGCTTATAAAATAAGAATCGGCTATTTTAGTAATTAAAAATCATAGAAAAATAAATGCAGCAAATGGAAAAGTTTTATGGATTAATATTTCTTTTTCGTTAAGCATTTTTTTTATATTTTTCAATTCATCTTTTGAAACCTGTTTATCTGTTATTTTTTTCTTTTCA
>CAYWJC010000194.1:0-2763 GCA_964458505.1 uncultured Candidatus Peribacteria bacterium
GAGATAGTGTATTGTGAGGATTGTTATGATAAGGAGGTTGTTTAGCAAACTCTGACTAAGCTTTGATATGTCATTTCGAGTGGAATGAAATGGAATCGAGAAATCACTGACTTGGATAATAAACTTAACTTGATATTGATTTCTCCACTGCGGTCGAAATGACATACTTACTTCTGGTTGCTGTCATCCTGATCCCGTATGCGGGAGAAGGATTCCTTATGACCAAATTATTTAGATGACTGAATAAATAAAGAGATTTCTCCGCTATGGTCGAAATGACAGATGGGAAATTAAATGAAGAGTGGAAGCTTAAAAATGCAAAGATAACCTAAATTTTACAAAAAACCTAATTTCAATATAATAAATTCAATTAGTTAATGTTTGTAAAATGAAGAAAAAAATTGATACAAGGAAAATAAAGATCCTTAAATTAATAGTTGAAGAATATATAAAAACAGGTGACATTACCTGATCGAAATCACTTTTGAAAAAGTATGAACTTTGAGTAAGTAGTGCCACAGTAAGAAGTGATATGGCATTTTTGGAGAAAATGTGACTTATTTTTCAGCCATACAATAGTGCAGGAAGACTTCCGACAACAAGATGAATAAGAGTATTTGTGGACTATCTTATGGAACATATGCCACAAGTTTTCATAGAAGCAGAACAAGATTTAACTAAAAAAATTGATAAAAATAAAATAGACGATACATTGTATCTTTTGGTATCACGTCTTACAAAAATTACATGAGAGATTACTTTTGCTTGTGTACCAAGTGAGCAAACAAGCTATTATTTAGGTCTTTCAAATTTCATCCAAAAAAACATTATATCGCTCTGAGATGAGGTTTATAATGTTATTAAAGTTCTTGAGAATAAATACAATTTCATAGATTTGCTAAAAGATCTTGAAATATCAAATAAGGTTTCTGTTTTTATTTGAGAAGAGAATATTATCCCTGATCTTGAAAGCTGCGCCATGGTTGTTAAAAAAATCAATCTTGAATGAAAGGAGGGATATTTATGAATTCTTTGATCTTTGAAAATGGATTACGCTTTTAATATTGGAGCATTAAAAAACATCTTATAACTATTTCAATATACATCTTAACATCATTCAGTAATTATCAAGATTATCATCATCGTTTATGATTATAATTCAAGGGAAGCTCACTAAAATGAAATATTTTCTGTTATCATCTTGCATGGATTCGCTTAATGTTCTAAAATATACAGCACTTCTTCAATAGTCCTTAATAAAGATTTTGGAAATTAAGTTAGGTGAACAAGGAGTAAAATCGAATAATTTGATTAAATTTGCATGTTTTTCAGATGTTCAAGGCATTGCATCAATTAAATTTTGCCAATCCGATCTATTTGGTATTCTGAATTTATCTCAATTTTGTTTAATAAATTTTTCAACCAATTCTTGAGTGAAATAATATTTCAAATCATCTTTTGAGACTTTTACTTGTGTAATCAGGCTATGCTTATTTAAGATATTAACAGGATCCTTATCATTAATTAACCAATATTTTTCATTTTCAGATGAGGAACAATTTTGTCTTTGCCACTTTGTTCATGCTACTTCAATATATTCTGAAGTGACATTAATATATCTTAATTTTTCAACATCTTTTTCTCAGGTATAGTGATTTAACATTCTTTGATAATGTCATTCAGAAGAATCATCTAAAATTTGAGTCAATTGTCATGATACATGGTTTAATGACCCTTCAGTTGATATATTTCCTTTTCAACCTGAGTCAACTTTATTAATCATATTTTGATAATTAGATTCTAAAACAATATCAACAATATAATTATTAAACTTATTTTGTCAAATATTGATCTTCTTTGATTATTAATTAATATTTTTTGAATTTAAATTTTTTTTTAATGATTTTTTGAATATTATTAATGCTATAAAAATTTTATAAGTAATCTTTTAAGATATGGAGAAATATGATTTTAAGGAATTAGAAGAGAAATGGAGAAAATATTGGGAGGAAAATTGAACATATAAAACCTTAGAATGAGGAGATAAGCCAAAATTCTATATATTAGATATGTTTCCATATCCAAGCGGAGAAGGATTACACGTAGGACATCCTAAGTGATACATCGCAACTGATGTTATCGCTAGAAAAAAAATGATCGAATGATTCAATGTTCTTCATCCAATGGGATTTGATTCCTGAGGATTGCCTGCAGAAAATTATGCAATCAAGAATAAGATTCATCCAAAAGTAGCTGTAGATAAAAATATCATCAGATATAAAAAACAATTAGAAAGCATCGGTTTTTCTTATGATTGGGATAGGGAAATCAATACAATGGAACCAGAGTTTTATAAATGGACTCAATGGATTTTCTTAAAACTCTATAATCATTATTTCGATAAGATTGAGAATAAAGCTAAACCTATTGAAGAATTAAAAGTTCCAGATTGACTAAGTTTTGAAGAAAAAAATAAATTCATAAATAATCATAGACTAGCATATGTTGATTTTAAGCCCATAAATTGGTGTCCAGGTTGCAAGACTTGACTTGCTAATGAGGATTTAGAAGATTGAAAATGTGAAAGATGTGGATCTGATATTGAACAAAAACCTATGAGACAATGGGTTTTGAGAATTACAGATTATGCAGAAAGAATGCTTCAAGATATAGATATACTGCCGGATTGGGAGGATTCTATAAAAGAAATGCAAAGAAATTGGATATGAAAATCCCAGTGAACTCAATTTAAAATGGATATTG
>CAYWJC010000195.1:0-1701 GCA_964458505.1 uncultured Candidatus Peribacteria bacterium
CAAATAAGCTGAACTTTGTTTAAAGAATTCATAGTTTAAATTTAAATTATAAAACAAAAGGATTATACAAAAAAATGACATATATCAAATTTTTTTGTAGGCTCATATTTTGCATATATTTAAATTATATGGTACTATCAGATAAACTAATTAAAATTTATGAAATTACTTACCAATATATATAAAATTTCTGCAGCAATAAAAAATAACATTGATAAATATTTCGCAATTATACTGACCATATTTTTCATATTTTGAGATTTATTTTTTTATGACTATTTTTACGAATTATTTTGAAATAATCTTGATATCTTAATCTATATCTTTGTTTTTGAACTTTTGATTTTGTATGTCTTTATTTATGTAACTTTAATAAAGCCAATAATAAATCTAAAGAAAGAAATAGCAATGTTTCTTATTGGATCAAAAAAAGGTAAACAATTGGATATTTCTTGAGCAAATCCCGAATTGAAATTTATCCTGAATTTCTTTAATAGAAGTTTGGAAATATTGAAAAAATTCAAAAATGAATTGAAAGATTGAAAAATTCTTAGATCAGAAGTTGAACTTGCTTCAGAAATTCAAAAAAACACGCTCAATAAAAAGCTTGTTGAAATTCCTTCAATTGATATTGTCGCAAATACCAAAAGTGCAACTGAAGTCTGATGAGATAGTTATGATGTCATTAAACAAGAAAACAATTATTACATATATTTGTGAGATGTAACATGACATTGAGTAGCTTCCTGATTCGTTATGATGATGGTCAACGCTCTTATTTCAGCCTTTTCAAAATTAATGGTAAACGGTTCTCATATACTTGCAAACGCAAACGAAGTATTAAAGCCTCGTGTTAAATCAAATATGCTTATGACGCTTTTGATGATAAGATGGAATGAACAAGACAAGAAACTATATATGACTTGAGCATGACATGAATATCTGCTTGTATATAAGAAAAAGGATAACAAGACATATAAATTGAAATCCGGTTGAGTTGCTCTTTGAATGGCTAAAGATATCTCCAAAGCGTTGAAAGAGGTTCAGATTTCATTTGAAAAATGAGATATAATTATAATGTATACTGATTGAATCACAGAAGCTAGAAATAGTCCGAAAGAGGATTTTGTTATGTTTTGAATCGACAGACTTGTTGATGTTATCGAGAAATCACCTGTAAAAACCGCTCAATGAGTTTTTAATAGTATAACCATAGAGCTTTCAAAATTCATGGGTTATTCAAATAAGCAATTTGACGATATAACTTTAGTTGTTTCTCATTATAAGTGAGACGATGTTGTGGAAAACAATATTAGTTCCACCATATCAAAAGAAAATATCACTGAATGGAATTGGGTATAATATTTTAAATAATAATAAGAATTTGACCATTCAAACTCGGCTTTAAATGAAGAAATAACTTGTAACTTTTGAACTTTTTAATAAAATAAAAGAAAAATAATTTTAAAATATGTCAGATCAAGAACAATTAATAGAACTTGTAAGTAAAAATTATACATGAGACGCTGAAGGATTCGAAAAAGAAGTATTAGAGCAAAGCTTGAATAATACCGCTATTTCAAACACAACTGTTAAGCAAGAGAAAAAAGGAGATTCTAAAGAGGTTGTTGAAGTTGGCGAAAAAAAAGAAATAGATACCACAAAAAAACTTACAAAAGAGGAAGCTGAAGAAATAAAGAA
>CAYWJC010000196.1:0-1638 GCA_964458505.1 uncultured Candidatus Peribacteria bacterium
TAATTAATATTTGATTTTTAGTTATAATATAAAAGATAAACATTTAAAAATAAATATATTTTATAATTAAAGTTAAATATTTGACAATTGGAATTAAAACAAGATTTTGACACTTTGATTTTTTTTAATATAAATCAATTTAAGTAGGTTTTTTTATTGAAAATATTACCATGACCATTAAGCCTTTTTCCAATGCCGGTTTTAATACAGGCACTTTTTTTAAAAAAAGTGCCGAACCTTTAGCTTTTCAAAAAAAAAGACAAACTGACAATATGTTTGAAATCTGAAAATTTAATCAAAAAAAAGAGATCAAAGGACTTTCAGATGATTCATTGCAAAATCAAATTCTTGGTGCTTGTCAGAAATTTCCTGCTTCTTTTACGATTGATGTAATTAATTCTTTGAGCTGAGCTGATGATTCCACAATAAAAGAAGCAATTGATTTAGCAAGAAAATGAAAAACCGCAAAAGAAATTTCTCTTTTTTTAAATTGAAAAAAAGAGAAGGCTCCGAAAAAAGTTATCAAAAAAACACGTTCAAAAATCAATGAAATTTACAACTGCAAACAAGGCTCAGGCTCATCGGAATCGTGATGAATCTGAGCTGATTTTGTAAACAGAGAAACTGCAGAGAATATTAATTATACTACTTCTATAGAACGATCCATTCTATTTAATGAAACCGAAATAAGATTTGTTGATAAACCTTCTCATCTTTGATTGAAAGAAGATTTTTCTCAAGAATTACTAAATTCAGAAATTTCAGATAGTGACAATGAATCACAATTGGAGTTTGAATTTAATCAGCTAGTTAATGAATCTGAATCAATACATAAAATAAATGAACCAGAAAAAATTAGATATATTGTAGATGAATCTGTAATCGTGAGAGATAAATGCTGAATTGCAAAATGAATACAAGATTCTATTGAAATAATCAATAGTGCCACAAGATCTAAAGAAGATATGATATATACTTTTGATCCTTTTTGGAGAGATAACACATATTTCATGCTCTCATTAATTCAACAATCTTGTTTAAAAAATCCTGATGCTGATCAAAAAAATATCTCTCAGTCAAAACAAGAAGATCAGAATATTTTACTAATCAAATGTTCATCAGATACAGTTGAAATTTGAGGGGAAGATAAAAATGTTAATTTAATAATGCCAGAATCCCAAACATGCGAAGCGGATATACATGCTAATGATTCTTGTGTCGCTTCATGAGAATGAGAGATATGAAATTTAACTGTAGCTCAGAAATTTTTACAATGATATATAGAATTTATACAGGAAGAAAAAAATAAAGGTTGAATAAAGAAAGATTCATTACCAAAAAAAAGAAGATCTAAAAAAGATACTGACATATCACAAATTATAACAGATATTAAGAAAGGAAAACCAAAAATACAAGATAAATGAAAAAAACATAATGGGCATTTAACAGAAACAAAGAACAATATGCCTGCTGAAACTGATATAATAAAAAATGCAATCGAAGTTAGGACTGATTCAGTTCAGGATTTTGATACAGACGAAATTATTATAGTTAAAAATGTGCAAGCAAGTATCAATGCTGCTTTAGCCTTTATAAATGCTAAACAAGAATGAAAAGAAGAGATTCTAAGAAGTACAC
>CAYWJC010000197.1:0-7086 GCA_964458505.1 uncultured Candidatus Peribacteria bacterium
AAATCGCGGAAGCCAACTTTTCTTTCCCGACAATTTCTACCGTAAAAGCCTGTCTTGCAGGGGCATCCACTGCACCGATAACCCCCAAAAGAAACGCAAGGATAATAATCAGCCAGATATTAATTAAATTGAGCATTGTCAGAATACCCAGGATTGAAGCTAAAACCATCGATGAAATTTGAGTAAAAATCGAGGACCGCAATGAGGTGTAGCGGCAGCTACAGTGAATGAGGAAGCGCAGATTTGAGCTCAAAGTTCGCTATTTTCAAAGATTTATTTTCTTAGTTCTAGTTTTTCTAGGATTGTGTCATATCTCTCATTATCTTTTTTCTTCAAGTAATTCAAAAGTTTTCTTCTTTTTGCAACCATAAGCATTATTCATCTTCTTGAATGATTATCTTTTTTATGATCTTCAAGGTGATTTTTAAGGTTTTCAATTCTAGTAGTTAGAATTGCAATTTGAACTTCTGGAGAACCTGTATCTCATTTATGAGTAGCAAATTTTTCCATTAAAGATTTTTTTTCTTTTCTTTCCATGGTATTTTTATAGGTAAATTAGTAAAGCGCTAATCCAGAAAATACACCAGAATTTAGCAAGCAAAATATATTAAATTTTTTTAAAAAAGCAAATTATTTTCTAATTCAATAAAAATTATCTTTTATTCTATTTAAGATTTTTTCCTTTATCTCATTGATTTTTCCAGACCTTTCATAAAGAAAAAGGAAATCATTTTTTAGAAACGAAAAAACCTTAGAATCTTTATTTGTTACAACTGTTGCGGTTCTTGGTTCATTTGTTATCAATGCTATCTCTCAAAATAATTCTCATTCTCAAAGTGAAGCAACTCTTTCTCAATTTCTAAAAACATCCACTAATCAGGACTCTATGATATATGCTAGATTGTTTGATTTGTCTCACTCAGAAATGATTGTTTCTCAAGCTTTAAATTCATGTACTCACATGATTAATCTGAAATAAGAGATTTCTTCATCTGATAATCATTCGAATAAATAAAGATTTTTTAGTTCCATAAAATATTTATTAAAAAATATTGCTGCAATGTTATCAAATAAAATTAATTATTTCAAATTTAAGTTAAACTTTTGCAAATATTATTTTTTTTCTATAATCTTATTAATTAAAATCAACTAAAACTAAGTCTTAAACATGAAAATAGAAAACCTTACCATAGCATATACAAACAAAAATATATTGAAAAATATAGATATTGAGATAAAGCCATGAGAATTTGTTTTTTTGATATGAAATTCAGGATCTTGAAAAACAAGTTTCATTAAATCGATCATATGAGATCTTAAACCTATTTGATGAAAGGTATTTGACGATATTTGAAATGATATTTACAATTTTTCACAAAAGGAAATTACAAAGTTCAGGAGAAATATTTGAATAATATTTCAAGATTATAAATTATTAAAAAGCAAGAATGTCAGTGAAAACGTTGCATTTGCAATGGAGGTTTGCGGATATAACGATAAGCAGATTTTACAAAAAGTTCCGGAAGTCTTGAGTCAGGTTTGACTACTAAATAAAAAATGAAATTTTATCGATACTTTATCAGGTTGAGAGGCTCAGAGAATTGCAATTGCAAGAGCATTGATCCATAATCCTGATTTGATTATCTGAGATGAACCCACAGGAAACCTTGATCCTCATAATGCTTTTGAAATAATGAATATTTTACTAGAGCTTAATAGCGCTTGAAAAACTATCATTATCGCTACCCATGATGATAAGATAGTTAATAAGCTACAAAAAAGAGTTATCACTTTTAAGGAATGACAAATATTTTCAGATATAAAAAAATGAAGTTATAATTTATAGAAAAATGATTAAAAACTGCATAATAATCCATGGATGTCCTTCTAAAGAAGAGGGAATGTTGCGACGAGAAACAAAAAAACATTGGATTCCATGGATAAAAAATCAATTAGAAAAAATAGAGATAGAAACATTTGCTCCTTTGATGCCAGAACCATGGGAACCCGATTATAAGAAATTCAAAGATGAATTTGAAAAATATGAGGTTACTGAAAAATCAGTTTTGATAGGTCATAGTTGCGGATGTAGTTTTCTTGTTCGATGGCTTTGAGAAACAAAAAAAGAAATTTCAAAGCTGATTCTTGTTGCACCTTGGAAAATTTCAGAAAAAGCAGAGAAATCAGAAAAAGAATTTTATGAATTCCCTATCGATGAGAACATTAAAGACAGAGTCAAGGAAATTATAATGTTTACAAGTGATAATGAAGCTGAGGATTGAAAAAAATGATTAAAAATGTTTCATGAGATTCTAGGAGGTAAAATAATTGATATCAAATGATATGGACACTATATTTTAATACACATGCAAAAAGAGGATTTTCCTGAATTATTGGATGAAATCTTAAAGTAAATCTAAAACCTAAGCGCTAAAATTTTCATGCCATGCTTGCCTTATTTTTGCTTACAACAAAAGAAAAATTAAAATTTTCTCAATAGGTTTTCCTTATAAGGATATTGAAATCTCTTAATAATTCAGGCGAAAGCTCATTTAAGGATTTTTTCGAATCAACCGTTATTTTAATTGTCATATTGGATTCATTTACAGAAATTTTCATCACATGTTCCAGTATGAAATCTTTAATTTCCTTTAAACTTTTCTTTGTAATCGGTATTCTTTCTGATTTCATAATTTGATATATTACTTTCTAAGCAATTTTCTGGATTTTTCAAAAATCCTATCTAAATCTTCTTCTATTTCATTTATCCATAATCGATTATTATTCTTTTCAGCTTCTTCTATTAGTCATTTTATATCAAAAAGCGATCTTGGCCATCTTACAACAGGAAAATCAATTTTTTTCAATGAAGGATTTTTTTCAATGAAATCATCAAAATCCTTCTCATTATCGAATTCTTTGATTATTTCTTCTTTTTTTCCGTTTATATTCTTATAAACATAGATTTTACCACTGAACATATTGATTAAATTAAAAAAATAATAGATTTTTAGGACCTATTATTATATTCATATTTTAAAAAAATTCACTTTTTTAAACTTATTTTATTTTACAATCTTTCAATCCTTTAAATAAATGATTCTGTCGGCATATTTTGCAACTTCTTGAGTATGAGTAACAATAATTATGGTTTTTCATTGTTTTTTTAAGTCCAAAATAAGATTTATGATTTCTAGAGTTGTCTTGCTGTCAAGATTTCAAGTTGGTTCATCAGCAAGAATGATTTCAGGGTCATTGATCAATGCACGGGCAATGGCAATCCTCTGCTGCTGTCAACCAGACAATTCTCCAGGTCTGTTGTAAAATTTATCTTTCAATCAAACTTTAATTAAAAGATCTTTTGATTTTTCTAATCTGTTTAATCCTGTATATCACCCATAAATACCGGGCAAACCAACATTTTCCAAACTATTAAGCCTTGGCAGCAAATAAAATTGCTGAAAGATGAAACCAATTTTTTTATTTCTTATAAATGATAATGTATCATCATCCTTTATTTCTGAAATATCATCTCATTCCAAATAATATTCTCAAGATGTTAACGGATGCAGAAATCATATAATGTTCAAAAGCGTTGATTTACCGCTTCCGCTCTCCCCCATTATCACTACCATTTCATTTTTCTTTATTTCAAGATCGATTCATTTTAAAACTTGCACTTCCTCATTATTTTCAAGATAATAGGATTTGTAAAGGTTTTTCATTTCTATAATGTTTTCTTGAGGTTTCATAAATTTATCATTATTATTAATTCATTTTTTATCTAAGTGCATCAACAGGATCCAAGCTTGCTGCTCTTTTTGCTGGGTAAATTCAGAAAAATAAACCGATAGCAACAGCAAAGACTATTGCAAGAATTATTCAAGAAATTGCATTTACAACTTTATAAGGGCTGAAAATATTAAATATAAAAATCACTCATCAACCTAATACTACACCGATAGTTCATGCAATGATAGTCAAAATCACACTTTCTATTAAAAATTGATTTAAGATATCTTTTTTTCTTGCTCAAATGGATCTCATGATTCAAATCTCTCTTCTTCTTTCTGCAACTCAAGCAAACATTACATTCATGATTCAGATTCAAGACACAATAAGAACAATCGCTCAAACTCAAACCAAAAGATATTTTGTGATGGAGGCTACTCCGCGAGCCAAAACTAAAATAGTTCATTGGTCTCTCAGTGCAAAATCATCATCATTTCATGGCTTTATCGAATGGTTTTGTCTTAATAGTTTTTTTAATTCTTCAAGTGCTTGAGGAACAACATTTACATCACGTGCCAAAAAAATCATAGGCTTCGGATCAGATACATTTGAAAGAAATTTGTTTGTTGTAGCAATAGGCATAATCAAGGAATCATCAAACGAAAACGGTCAAACTCAACCTGAAGGCAAAATTGTTCAAATTATTCTAAATAACTTACCGCTTATAAGGATTTCTTTTCAAACAGGATTAGCTCAAGCTCAAAAAATATCATCGATAACAACTTTTCAAATAATAACAACCCTTTCTCATTTTAATGCTTCTTCTTTAGTGAAAAATCTTCAAAAATCTACAGATAATGGCAAAGCTTTTGAAAAATTCTCATTTCAAGCAAGGACATTATATTGCTTTTCTTTGTCTTTATAAGAAACTGATCATCTTCAGAAAAAAATCTCAGTTCATAAGGAAACATATTCGCTTTTTTGCATTATGTATTTTATATCCCTTTCGTTTAGTTTTGATTGTCATATTGTTGTATTAACAGGCTGAGCAACAATTGTGGTAACATTTAAAAATTTGAATTGATCTTCTATAGCTTTTGAAACAGTGTTTCCAATAGCAACAACTAAAATAATAGTAAATACCCCTATTACTATTCAAAGCATGCTTAACGTCGATCTTAGCCTATTTGAACGGAGAGATTTAAAAGAAAGTTTGAGTATTTCCAAAAAAAGGTACATGGCAATTTAAAAAATTAATAATTAATTATATCACCTTCACTCAATCAATTCAGAATCTCTACATAATCAGTATCATTGATTCAGGTTTGAACAACTTGTTTTTTTCAATTTTTTAAAATTACATACGATTTTCAGTTTTCTTCCTTGACTGTTTCAATTGGAACCGACAAGGTATCTTTATGGGTTTCAAGGATAAAATAAATCTGAGATGTAAATCATTCCTTAACCTGAGGATCCAATTTATCAAACAAAACTTCAACTTTATATGTAACGATTCAATTTTGATCAACTGAAGATTTATCTCAAATAAAAGAAACTGCTCAAGTGAGCATAACATTTTCCAGAGAGTTAAAACCAATTCTCACTGCTTGATTCAATTTTATATTAGGAATATCGCCTTCCTCGATATTTGCCTCAACATAAAGTGAATTTTTGTTTATAATCGTGACAAATGGATTTTCTGGAATTTGATTTATGATAGTTCACATCTTTGTTGCTGAAAGTTTTCAGACAATTCAATCAATCGGGCTTTTCAAGCTTGCGTCTTCAAGTCTTTTTTGTGCTTCTTCAAGTCATTTTTTTGCATTTTCTATAGCGATATTAAATGGTTCAAGTTCTTTTTCGCTGAAATTTGATCTCCTCAAATCAAGATTCGCTTGTGAAATATCTATTTGTGACTGAGAAAGCTTTACGTTATTATCAAGTTTTATCTTAACTGATTCATAGTTATTTTGCTCTAATATATATTTTTGCTCAAGATTATCTATTGTTGATTTGGCTGAAATTTGAGCTTTTTCCAGATTAACTTTAGCAATATTAAACTTGATTTCCAAAGACATTATTGAATTATTCTGATTTAATGTTTTTGTATTTAAAGATAATTCAGCTGAATCAATATTTTGGCTGGAATTTATTATATTTTGAATTTCATTCTGTAAAGAACTGATGTCAGCTTCAATATTTGCAATCATAGAATCTAACTGTTGCTGAGACAAATTAACTGAAGTGATAGAATTTTTCAGTAAGTTTCTTGTACTCTCTAAGCTTGTTTTAATTGAACTCGATATATCCTGTAATTTTATAATATATGCTTTAATATTATTTAAATCAGGATTGTTTTTAAAAGAATTCCAACTAGATTTGAAATTATTAAATTTAGTTAAAGAGTCATTGAATGATTTTTCTACAATATCTTTAGTAGAAGAATCTTTTGCTCATAAATAAACCTCATATTCATCGTTTATATTCTTGTTTTGATCTGTAATTCAAGCAATTATATCAATATCTCTCAGATATTTTTCTAAAGATGATATCGTTGAATTAATTGTATTCATTCAGATATTTTGAGTATTTCTGATATTTAAGTTTTCTTGGTCAATTATTGTCTGAAGCTGGTCTTTTGCATTGGATAAATCCTTATTTGCCGATTCAACTAATTTAATTGAATTTTCTACATCTTTCTGAGTAGAATTTTTTGCATTTTCAAGATCTATTTTTGTTCAATTTAAAGTTTTTGATGCATTTTCAAGATCGATTTTTCATTGTCTGATATTTGCATCAAGAGAAACTTTACTTGATTCAAGCTGTTTTTGGGAAACATTAATATCACTTGTTTTTATTCAGAGTTTTGAATTAAGGTTTGCAATTGCTGTGTTTAAAGAAATTTGCGCTTTATCAAGATTTATTTTCAGATATTTATCGTCAAGACTAGCGATTATTTCTCATTTTTTAACATTATCTCATTCTTTTTTATGGATATTTGCCAAAGTTCAAGAAATTGGAAAATTCAAATCATATTGATCTTTGTATTTGACTTTACCATCAGATGAAAAAGTACTTATTATAGTTTTTTTCGAGACAACATAAGTTCTTGTCTCTTTTTCATTCTGTTTCTTTTGAAAAAAGAAAAAATAGGATGCTAATGAAACCAATAGCAAAAAAACCACAAAATATCTCCAAAACTTCTTTTGCTTATTTATCTTGATTTCATTTAGGATTCACATATTTTTTTGAAAGAAAATATTATAATATATACTTAATTTCTAATTAAAGTCAATATTATTTTAAAAATGCTTTTATACATAAAAAGCAAAAATCTTCCCCCCTTTCCGCGCC
>CAYWJC010000198.1:0-5582 GCA_964458505.1 uncultured Candidatus Peribacteria bacterium
ATTCAAACTTTTTCAGCTAGAATAAGTTCTGGTAATGAACTGCAATCTGCTCAAAATCATTCTTTTTTTAATATTTTCATAATATATGGATTTGGCAAAGCTTTAACTGCAAAATATTCCTTAAATCATAAAATGTCTTTAAAGGCTTCTTTTAACTCTCTAGCATTTTCTATAATTCAATTTTCATCATATATATGAAAAGGTGTTCAAAATTGTTTAATAATTTCTTCTATTTTTTCTTTTGAAAAAGGTAACTTTAAATTTTTCATTTAGATTTAAATTAATAATATTTTAATTAATAATAATGATTTTTTGGAATTATCAATGCTTATAATTTCATTACTCTAAAATAGAAATATAAATTTTCCTTTTCCATCTCAATAAAATAGTTCTGACTTCTAAAGAAAATTAAAAATATTAATCGAAAATTTTGCAAAATTTTATTAAAAAGATAAAATTATATGTTTATCTCTAATGAAAACATATGGAAACAAATGATAAAAAATTACAAAAAATTACACCATTTTTATGGTTTGAATATTGAGCGGAAGAAGCTGTAAATTACTATATAAATCTATTTGAAAATTCATGGATAACTTCTACTTCAAGATATGATAAAGCTTGATCTGAGGTATCCTGAATGCCTGAATGATCTATAATGACTATCTGATTTCAACTGGAATGACAAGAATTTGTAGCTTTAAATTGAGGACCACCATTTAAATTTACACCAGCAATATCTTTTGTTATAAACTGTGAAACACAAGAAGAAGTGGATAAATTTTGGAATAATTTTTCCAAATGATGAAAGCCTGATCAATGCTGATGGATCACTGACAAATATGGGGTAACCTGGCAGGTTGTACCTACAATTCTAGATAAATTATTACAAGATAAAAACACTGAGAAAGCATGAAGAGTGATGGAAGCTATGCTTAAAATGAACAAGATTGATATAGAAATATTAAAGAAAGCTTATAATGGATAATATAAAGAGGTTTTAAATTTAAAACCTCTTTATATTTAAATTTTGTAAATTGACTTTTTAATTTAATAATTTTTTATAATTAAATTTTTTGAAATAAATCTAAAAATTAATATAATATAAGGTTTAAAAATCCAGATTATTTTGATTCAATATATACCTATGAAAATAGGCTATTTTCTAATCTACCTTTTATGATTTTTGAAGACCCAACTCAAAATCGCTGGAAAAAAACCTTATATGTAGCTTTTACAGTAATTACGTTGATATGAATCGTGTTTCTGGCTTTTTTAATCCCTGAATTCTTAATAGATACCAAATTTTTAAATCCTAATTTGCTAACCAAAGAAGAAATCGTAAATTTATCAAAAAAGAATATTGGGATGGGCTCATTTATTGAAAGTGGAGAAATAAATACCAAAAATGAAAAACAGTTAGAAATTGAAGAATTCATAAGCAAAATAAAAAAACTTCCGATTTTCATAAGAAAGTCTTTCATCCATACGGCTTCAATAAAACAAAAGGACTATCAAGATTTAAATGATCTTGCTTTGCATTCCAAACAATTGGATCTTGTCTTCATTGATTGGCTCAGCCTCTGACCTGATTGTCAAATAAATGAATCTATTGATTGGAATATATTTGAAACTTTAAACAAAAATCATGTTCCGGTTTTCCCGAGTTTTTCAAACTCAAAAAATGAAAAATTGTTTTTTGATGCAATAAAAAATAAATCACAATCAAAATGTCTTATTTCTTGACTTAAAGAAAAAATTAAAAATAGATCTGCAAAGTGAATCAATATTGACATTAAAAATCTTGACCAATCTGAAACTGATTTTTATTCAGATTGGCTTGCTAATCTTGTAAAATCATTCCATGAAGATGGCCTGTATGTAAGTGTTAATGTTCCATTAAATAATCATGCATTTGATTATCAAAGTTTAGGTGTTATAGCTGATATTGTTATAATAAAAGCTTTCGATGAAAATTATCAAGAATGAAAACCTTGACCTATAGCTTGAAAATATTGGATTGAAGAAAATATACATAAACTATCAAAAATAATTCCCGCAAAAAAAACTTTAGTCGCATTATGACAATATTCTTATGATTGGAATATCACAACCGAGTCCTTACCTGAAGCTAGAGATTTTGAAAAAACCATCCAATTAGCCAAAAACATAAACGCATCTATAAAATTCGATGAAAAATCTTGGAATTATAACTTTACATATAAGGCAAGTGACGAAAGTTATCATGAAGTATGGTTTTTAGATGCCATATCAACCTGGAACCAATATTTGTCAGTAAAACAGAAAAATTTATATGGAATATCATTATGGCAAATATGAAATGAAGACAAATCCATGTGGAATTTTATTCCTAAAAAACCTGTTTTTTCAAATGACCAACTACTTTGTAAGAATGAACATGTTTGAACAAAAGAAATAAAATGATTGAGCGAATATCCATTATTAAAAATTAAACCTATAAGTTTCGCGATCCTTCCCGAAATCAAAATTGATGACCAAATATTTGAAAATATTTCCTCAGATTTTGATCCAAGCATTTTAAGCATATTACCAAGTTTTAAAAAAATTGACTTTGACTGATCTTGAAAAATGTTCAAAATCATAAATTTACAAGAAGATGGAAAACGCGAACTTTCTGTCAGCTGAAAAATAATTAGTTTTTCAAAATATGAAAAACTTCCAGAAAAATTGAAAATTTCACGGCTTGGAGAAAATAAAAGCAAAACAATAGTTTTAACATTCAACAGTATTCCAAATAAAAAAGAAAGTGAAAAAATATTAAGCATCCTTAAAAAATACAAAATCAACGCAACCTTTTTTCTTGATGATAAAAAGATAGAAGAGAATCCAGATGTAATATTGGCTACATACAATGATTGACATATTCTTTGAAATTATTCATTGTTTTCTGATATATGAGAATCTCAACATTCAAATAAATTAATTGAATCTCAAAAAACCTTAAAATATATTTCAGATCATTGAACTTTCCTTGTTAGAATTCCAAATAATATAAATGATTATGCATTTCAAAGGCCTGATGGAATGAAAATATTGCATAACATTAGCAATCTCGGCTATATTTTTGTCGGTGCAGATATTGACTCAAGAGATTTTGAATCATCTTGAAATTTGGCAAAAGATATAATATCAAAACTGAATAAAAACAGCTCAAACATAATTTCAATGGATGAAATTTGAAAAAATAATATTCAAACAGCTCAAACACTTGATAAATTCATTCCTCTTGCACTAAAGCAATGATATAACTTTATTTCCATCAATGATATGCTCTGAATTTCAAAAGAAACGATAATGCCAAGAATTTCTACATTTGAAAGATTTACGATTTTAAGATCAATTTTCCTAAAGGATTTAAGTACATGGATTTGGAATTTTGTAGCAATATTCTTTATTGTCAGCACAGTCATATCAGTATCAAGAATATTATTTATAAGCTTATTTGTCATTAAATCAAAGAATAAACATCAAAAAAAGTTTTATTCAGGAGACTTTTATGCTCCTGCTACAATTTTAGTACCCGCTTATAATGAAGAAAAAGTCATTGAAAAAACTATTTTATGATTGCTTGAAAGTGATTATCCAAATTTTGAAATTTTAGTCATAGATGATTGAAGCAAGGATGAAACAGCTGAACGTGTCAAAAAATTGACGAAGAAATATAAGAATGTTCGCCTTATTTCAAAAAAGAATGAAGGGAAATCCGTCGCTCTCAATTTAGGTTTTAAAGAGGCTAGATATGAATACATAATTACAATTGATGCAGATACAATAGTTTTACCGAAAACGGTTCATTATATAATGCAACCATTTGCAGATTCTAGAGTTGATGCTGTTTGCGGAAATATTCTTGTAGGTAACGTGAAAAATATTCTTACAGCCTTTCAAGAAGTGGAATATGTCACTTCACAAAATTTTGATCGGCGTGCATTTGATGCGCTAAATTGTATATCAGTGGTACCTGGGGCAACAGGGGCGTGGAAAAAACAGAAAGTTCTTGAGATAGGTTGATACTCGAGTGATACACTTGTGGAGGATGCTGATTTAACTCTGACGCTTCTTGAAAATTGATGAAATATCGTATTTGCTCCTTTGGCTAAATCCGTTACGGAAGCTCCTGAAAAAGTTCAACCTCTTTTCAAGCAACGCTTTCGTTGGAGTTATTGAACATTCCAATGTTTTTGGAAACATCGAAAAACTTTCTGAAAGTGACCCTTATGAATTATTGCCCTTCCTAATATGCTGCTTTTCTGATTGATATTCCCTATGTTTTCCCCTATATGAGATTTGGTGCTGATATTAGCTATTTTTATAGGTGATCCCAAGACAATTTTTGTTGGATTTATTTCATTTTTAATGATGGATATCGTAACATCCTGAACTGCTTATGCTTTAGAAAAAAAATCTATTACTCATTTTTGGGTCATATTAATACAAAGATTTTTCTACAGACAATTCATGTACTTTGTGACCTTCAAATCAATTGAAGCCGCATTAAGATGAGGTAAGCATGGGTGGAATAAACTTGAAAGAAAATGAAGTGTAAAAATTTCTGAAGCCGATTCCAGATAATTTATTCTCTAAATAAATATTATGAAAGTTATTGATGAAAAAAAGGTCTATGTTTTTTGATTTTCGTTATTTTTTCTTTTTTGTTTTACAAATATTTTATTCGCTTTAAGCAGAATGAATATTAATTCAAATAAAGATGATTTAATAATGTCAGAGAAAATCATTAAATCAGATTTTCTTGTGCATGCATATTATCCCTCATGGAAGTCAACCGTTTTTCAGGTAGAAAAAATTCCTTCATGATATTTTGATCGGATAATCCATGCATTTATATGAATTGATAAAGATTGAAAACTTGTTGTTCCAAATTGATATACAAGCAAATCATTTATGAAAGATCTTCAAAAAAAATGATCTCTTGTCTCTGTATCTATTTGATGATGAAATAATTCAAATTGATTTCAAATTATTGCTAGAAGTCCTGATATAAGAAAAAAGTTTATAATTGATTTAAAAGATTTCATAGAAAAAAATTGATATGATTGAATAGATTTAGATTGGGAGTATCCAAAATGAATACAATATATTGATTTCATTTCGCTTGCAATTGAAATCAGGAAAAATATTCCAAAAATAAAACTAACTGCAGCTCTTCCTTTAGCACTATCAAAAAATAATATAAAAAACATTGCTATGATTCAGAATCATTTTGATTATATTCACGTTATGGCTTATGATATCGAAGATGCCTGAGATTGATATGCTTGACACAATGCACCTCTTTATAGTAATAGCAAAATGCCTGAAAATCTTAGCATTGCTACTTTGCTAAAAAAAGAATATATAGAGAAATGAGTTCCGAGAGAAAAACTGATTCTTGGACTTCCTTTATATGGAAGAAAATTCAATGTACCCCAACTCTATGATAAAACTGATAGTTCTGAAACTATTGAATTCAAGGATATTCCTTTTGATATATGCAAAAAAATCAATTTCTGATATTGCAGCCCTTGTTACCTCAGGTGTAC
>CAYWJC010000199.1:0-1735 GCA_964458505.1 uncultured Candidatus Peribacteria bacterium
ATGCATAAGGGAAATACGGGTTCCATTAACACAAATCTCCAAAATAAGGGAATGGCTGGCTGATAAGTGATTAAGTGAAATTAAGGTTATCCCTATTGAACTTTTTGAGATAAAGAGGATTTTAAGTGAATAATTTGATATCATATTACTAAAAAGACCCATATTTTCATATGAGTCTTTTTTATGTCTTTTTGGTAGTCCGAAGAGGGCTTGGATTGAATAATTGATGAGTTATTTAGATATAGAGAAGAGATTGATAGCGAAATATTTTGATAAAGATTAATTTTTTAATTCTTGCTCTCAAGAGTAAGATTATGAAAAAGTATTTGGAGTTGTTGAATAATATTTTATTTTTTTCGTCTTGGAATTAATCAATCATTAATCATAACGTTGTAATTATCGTAAATATATGATATCGTTTATTATATACATACAATGGAATTTTATAGTAGACTATAATGGCACGATCTGAAAGTTTCTGAAATAATACCATTGAGGCAGCAAGAAATGTAGCATCTGCTGAAATATCTAATGAGCAAATGATTAATGTTGTCTCAAGTTTTCAAGTTGCATGAAGATTATCGGCAATAAATTCAGAAATAGAATCATCTTGAAAACAAGAATTCTTACAAACATACTCAAATGAGTGCATTAATCATCTCTGGACATATTGATGAGTTCCAGGAGGTGTATCTATATGACATAAGGATATCGTGGCACAAGCTGGTATCTCAACCATGCATATCGACTCAAGAAAAATTATAAATCGCAATCAATTTGTCAATCCGGAGAATGTTGCAGAAAAACAAAAGCTGAGAGAATACGCTGTCATGTCTAACTTGTCTTATTCTAAATTCATAACTCTTGATTGAGGATTATGAGTAGGAGATGTTGAGTTGGATCCATTAAGCTTTCCTAATCTGCTGAGGCTTTTTGACAAAAAGAAGCCTGATCAGCTAAGTTCTGAAGAAGAATTTATCTACGAATATATCCACAATTCAAAGAATGAAGAGAATATTGATTTTAATGATAAATTTACTGTCACATCAGACATAGAGAACATATTAAGGCTACATGATATTTGAACAGGAGACAAACATTATGCAGATCTTAAGCCTGAACAAAGAAGCGTAATGAATGATATGGAAAAATCAGTGCTTTTACACAGTGTTTCCAATCTTGAAAGGAGGTTACTAGTACAATCATTAAAAGCCATCAAAAAACGAAAGATAAAAGAAAATTGAGAAACCTTAAAATGACTGAATAATAAATATGTGGTAAAAGACTATTTTCCCAATAGCAATGATGCGGATAATTCTTCTTTTTGAGCAGTTTGTCTTATGGATAAAAAGACCCAAGAAAAAACATTTGCCATGCGGTGAACTAATATAAAGGAATTTTGAGATCTAATGAGTGATAAGGATCTCGCCTTTAAGAATGTTCCTGAAAAACAGACAACAGACATGATCAATTTTATAGAAAGGAATATCATCAAATGAGAGCTATTCAAAATAACCTGACATAGTCTCTGAGGAGCGCTTAGCCAAATAGCGACTGCGATGTACAGAGAAAATGTTACTGAAACTTATACATTCAATTCCCCATGAGCAAGAGGGTTGAAAATTGATCCGAAATGGGAAGCCTGATCGGAAAGATGATTATTATTTGAAAAATTCACTAAATTCAAGTATAATAATGGAAAGTCTGAAACTTGAAAAGGAGTTATAAACGTCAA
>CAYWJC010000200.1:0-5275 GCA_964458505.1 uncultured Candidatus Peribacteria bacterium
TTAATTTTACTTCAGACATAGTCTTATAATAATTAAGAATAAAGTATTTTATTTTGTCATTCTGAATTTATTTCAGAATCCATATAGTCTAATTGTTGGATCCTGAATCAAGTTCAGGATGACTAATAGGTTCAAGAATGACATTCTAGATTAAAATCTAGCTATAAGCCTCCTAAAAGAAAGCCTATAAGTCAGGTTTTAATTATTCAGCAGGAGTTTCAGTTGTTTCTTCGGTAGCAGGAACTTCTTCAGTTTTAATTTCTTCCTTAGCTTCAACTACTTCTTCTTTAGCTTCCTCTTTAGTCTCAACTGGAGCCTCTTCAGTTTTAGTTTCTTCCTTTTTTTCTACAAAAGAAACAAGATCTCAAACCTTAGCAACATTTTTTGCTTCAAGTTCGTTTTTAGCTCAGTCAAAGAATCTTGCAAGTGCAGATAATGGAGACATCATAGAACCAAGTAATTTTGCAAGAAGTACTTCACGAGAAGGAAGGTTTGCAATTTTTCCAGTTGCAGCAGCATCTAGAACTTGTCCATCAAAATATGCTCATACGAATTTGATTTTTTCTTCTTTTCTGAATTCGTTAGCATATTTATTAACTATGCTTATTCATGCTATCTTATCTCATTTTGAAATCAAAACAGCAACTTGTCATGGTAAAACTTCGTCATTTAATTCAACATTGTAAACGTTTTTAAAAGCGATCTTTACTAATGTTTTTTTAGCAAGCATTAGTTTTGCGTCAACTTTTATTAATTCTCTTCTTATATTTGTAATATCTAATACAGTTAATTTTGTATTAGAAGTAAAAGCAACAGAGCTTGCTAATTTTAGTTCTTTTTCTAATTCTGCAAGAATCTCAACTTTTTTTGATTTACTTACTGCCATATTTGTAAGTTTTGTTATAAATTAAATAATTCCCAAAAACAAAAAATTCGCGTTTTGTCGCGAATAAGCAAATTAATTCTACAAAAACTGTAAAATAAAATTTCTTGTCTCGGTAGGATTTATGAGATATTTTTCACCTACTGTCTGCGACTTGCTTTTTTTAAAGCTAACTTATTATATATGAAAATAAAATAAGTCAAATTTTTGATAATTTTTGTAAAATATTATTTAGGGATTGTTTTTTCTCCTTCTGCTTTATCATAAATATTTTTTATGATAAGCTCGATTTCCATTAAAAATGTCTTGAAATTATTCAAATCATTATGGAAGTTAAGATAAATAACCAAAAAAGAAATAATAATTCAACTAGGAATAATATATAGAACAACCATTGGAATTTTAAATATCCAAATAAAGAAAAATATATATAAATTTATCACCAAAAAATATATCAAAAAATATATCAAACTAAAAAATCATATCATAATGGAATTTGGTACAATCCTTTTGCTTACTATGGAACCCAAGAATGAAAATATGTATTTTGTAGCAAGTTTATGTGTAATATAATTGTATATGTAAAATATGATTCTCCAGAAATATTTGATTACTGCCCATAGGAATTGAAAAATTTTGGTTAAAAGGGAATTGAAAAACACAGTTGAAAGACTTGTTTTAAGAGATTGTATTAACAATATAAAAGCCACAACAAGGATAATATTCTGAAATCAGATATTTTGCAGACTCGACATAATAGGATCACTTATTCTTCAGGTCATCATTGAATCTAGAGCCACTTTTCAAAATGTTGAATTGTTAACTTGATTTATATCAGCCTTTAAAAGATTTCAGGACATGTTAAAATATCCTAAAACTGATAATCCAAAAATCAGCAGCATTGAGACGGAGAACCTGATTTTCTTTGATTTTAAGAATTTATGTTTTTTTAATATTATATTAATTTTTTCAGTTAAAATTTCTTTGATAGTTTTAAATTTAATCTTGTCAATTTCTATTAATTTATCTCTAGATTCTTTCGAAATTCTGTTTCTATAGACGATAATCATAAAATATACATAGATAATCTTAAATATTTCATCTCACCAAAGCTTATCTTTATTGTTGATATAGAAATATAGCAGAAAAACCAAAAGGAGATTATTTCTTTTTTTTGGAATATCATAAAGATTGAATAACACTGAATTCGCTTCGATTTTATTTTTTTCTTTTAAATCTTTGATATTTTCAATATTGTTCTTAAAGTCTTCTAAAAATGCAATATATTTCAATTTTGTATCATCGAAAATCAATTCATTTTCTTTTTTTAAAAAGCTTTTCAATTGTTTTATGAAGTCAATAAACAACACATCTTCTTTTTTGTCTTTTGAAATAAGGAGCTCCATAAGGTTAACAAGCTTATTTTCTCTTATAATCGAATGAATGAATCTGTTAATATGGTAAGTGATCATTATTTTGACTTTACTTTTAATAACTAAATTTTAGCATAAATTAAAAAATATGGCAATTATTAGAGATAACTTTAGGATTTTTAAATTGACAAAATAACACATTAATTTATAATATTATTTATATTTTATAAACCAAAAAATGTCAGTAGAGACTATTAGATGTAATGTTTGAAATAAAATTTGTGATAAGGCAGATTTTTGTAGAAACAATTTCAACGAACTTATATTATCAATAATCAATGAAATTGAAATATCAAAAGATAGCTGAATCATTGATAAAAATTCAATTCCTGATTCATATCAGCTTTTATTAGGTTATAAAAAAGCAATTATTAATGCTCTAAAAGATGGAATCGATCTGAAAAATACAAGTATTTATCCCGTAAATCATTATTTAAGCAATAAGATATTTTATGACTTTGATTGTTCCAATAATAATCAAGAAAATATAATAAGGAATTTGGAGTATTTTTTATTATTTTCTATAAATTTAAGGCTTGTTCTTGAAATTGTCTTAAAAATGACAAATGAAGAAAAGATAAGCCTTATAAATGAATTCAAGATATATTTTGATAATTTTTTTGAATTGAAAAATGAAGATATTTCAATCGATCAAATGTTTGAAGTTTTTTTCAGGTATAAAAAATAATCATAGAAAAACTCAGACCCAATAGTGCTACACTATTGGGTCCTTTTTGGCAGAAAATCACTTTATTTCCCCTTCTCTTTGCATGTTGGGCATTTCGGCAGATTATTTACTTTATCTGCCAGTACTTTGGGTAGACTCTGTGGTTTTTCACAGCTTTCACAATTGAAGTGATGAAGTAGTGGCATTTTCTCTTGCCTCCTTTGATTTGGTTTAAATATATTAAAATTAAAATGTATTTTGTCAAATTATATTGCAAGCTCGTTATCATCCATTTCTCGTAAAATTGTCTTCGTTACTTCTATATCACTCCATGCAATAGGTCAATTATTTGTAACCTGAACAGTTTCTGCTCATTTACCAGCGATAAGTATCACATCATTTTCTTTTGCCATTATCAATCAAGTTCTTATTGCATCAGTCCTGTCTGGTATAATCCAAAAATTTTCTCATTCCTTCCTCTTTATTCATTTTGCAACATCGTTGATTATCGATAATGAATTTTCAGAATATGTGTCATCATCAGTTAAAATTATCACATCAGAAAGATTGTTTACAACATTTCACATTTTAGGCCTTTTGGTTTTATCCCTGTCTCAAGTTGCTCAAAAAATTGTTATGATTCTTCATATTCACTCCATTTTCTTTAGTGTTTCAAGAACTGATTTCAATGATTCCTCTGTATGAGCATAATCTACAAAAATATTAAATCATTTATTATTGTTAACCTCTTCTAACCTTCCGGGAATTCAATTAGTGTTTTCTATTGTTTTTATTATTGACTCAAGTGGAACCTTTTGTGATATTAAGACACAAACGGATGCCAAAATATTGTAAATATTAAACTCTCATTTTAATTTCGTTTTAACTTCAAGTGTATTTGATGGTAATTTGATTTCAAAATTTGTATAATCTTTGTTATAAGAAATATTCTGCGCTTTTATTTGAGAATTCGTACCAAGTCAGTAAGTGTAAATATTATCAGCAATTGCCTGCAAAAAAAGTTCACTGTAATTGGAATCTAAATTCACAACTGAAATCTTTTTTACTCAAGGTTTTCTTTTATACTTAACCAAGTTTTCAAAAAGTCGATATTTTACATGAGCATATTCATCCATAGTTTTATGCAAATCAAGATGGTCTTGACTTAAATTTGTAAAAACAACAACGTCATAATCAATTCAAAAGTTTCTATTGTAGTAAATTGAATGGCTGCTTGTTTCAATAACGGCATATTCACATCCGGCACTGCGAGCTTTTTTTAAGAGTTTTTGTAGAACGAAAGGAGACGGGGATGTCATTTTAAGATTGTTATCAGAAAGTTCATCTCAAATCATATAGTTTACGGTCGAGAACATAAAAACCTTTTTTCAGTGATTTTTAAGTCCACTTGCTATAATGTTTGTGGTTGTAGTTTTTCATTTGGTTCAAGTGACTCAGATAACTATCATATCTTTTGATGGATTTCAGTAAATCAGGCTTGCTATAACTCATCTTAAATAATGATAAAAAATTCTTATAGGACTATTTAAAGAAATAAATCACTTAAAAAAATGTATAATTTTTGAATTCATAAAGGTTTGTAATTAAAGTGTTTTGATTTTAATAAAAATATGGATAAAATCAATAACATATAAAATTTATTTAATTTATGAAAATATCAATACAAACTGGGAAAAATAATCAAATATTAAGATCTGTAAGCGAAGAAATTAAATTAAACGAATATAAAAAATTTTTTCTGCTTTGAGAAGAAATGGTAAAATTTGTAAAAAATCCTGATAACTGAGGTGTTTGACTTGCTGCCCCTCAGCTTTGAATTAACAAAAGGCTAATAAGCGTGAGCCTCATAAGAAATTATGATGATGATAATTTCAAGACTATTTATATGATAAATCCAAAAATTCTTGAGCATTCTGAATCGACTGAATTTGATAAGGAATGATGTTTAAGTGTACCTTGAGAATATTGAGAAGTTGAAAGATTTTCTGAAATTAAATTATCTTATATTTGATGAAATTGAAAAGAAAATATCTTGTTTCTGAAATGAATAAGCGCTAGGATTGTTCAGCATGAAATAGATCATCTTGATTGAGTACTTTTTACAGATAGAACCGTTGAAATTAAAAATAATGATAAAGAACATGTTTTATAAATAAAATATCATTCAGATAAATGCAAGAAAAAACCATAGAAACAAAAACCTGCAAACACTGTTCATCATCTTTTGATATCACAGACCTTGACCTATGATTCTACGATAAGGTTTCTCCT
>CAYWJC010000201.1:0-12874 GCA_964458505.1 uncultured Candidatus Peribacteria bacterium
AATAACGGTTGAAATAATAAAAAGAGCTAAAAGATTTATTTTTACAAAAAAATTCATGCTATTGAAATTTTTTTCAAGAAGCGGATGAGCGGATTTTTCAGATTTTGCAAGAGTATGTTTATGAAGCCTTTTTGCAAAAATCAAAAAAATGTAATACAAAAAAAGTAAAAAAAGAGGATAAAAAATAATAAATGTGGTTTTAATTAACATATGATATTAATACTAAAAAATATGATTTTTATTATTTATTTTTATGAATTCGATAAAATTATCATCAGGAGCTACTTTGTTTAGTATTTCCTTTGAGCATTTTTCACATTTATGTATTATCATGTAATTCTTATTTTTTTTATATTCGATTCAAATGGGTTTCATTGGAGACAAACATGAAGATTTTCTATCTCAAGGAAAATCTTTGTCCACGTGTTTTGAATATAAACAAAATTTGCAATGATTTCTGGCTGATCAAGTTGGATGAGATGAAACTTCTTTTAAACATTTTTCACAAATGAATTTTTCATTCTTCATTATAAACCCCATTTTTTATTTTATTTTTTAATAAATTAATAATTTTAAAAAGACGTTAGATTATACTTAAAATTAATTGAAATTCAATAAATTCAGTAATAATTATTGATTATTTTTAGTTTGAATATAGGTTGTTTTCTCTCGTAAAATCTGGAAAACACTATAAGGCTTTGGAATAAAATGAAGTATCCTAAGCTCATCCCTTTGTTGTTCAATAATAAGATTTCAGAATCATATAAGATTACTAAGAAATCAATGACAATGAATATCTATTTTCATAACTTTGGAAATATCAATGATTTCCAGATCATCCATAAGAAAAATAGAGCTTTTTAGTATTATGATTTTATCTTTCAACAATATAACAAGATCATTGAAATAAAAAATCAATCAGCCCATGAATTTTATAAATGCATAATTGAAAATGAAAAATATGGTAGGGAACATGAAATATTTAACAACATCCGTTCATAATGAATCTTTGAATTTGTATGTAAGATAATAAATCAGAAATGCAACAAAAACTAGAAAGATAAATTTAACTATGTAGTAAAGAAGTATTATGTAATGCTTCTTTATGATAGTATATTCGTCAGTGTTCATTATGCTCATAAGCTAAATTAATGTAATAATAATAAATGATCACAACAAAAACAAGATAATTAGAAGCATTCTTAGAAGTATTTTAAGTTTTTTATGCAATTTTAATAATCAATAGGATCAATATCATCATCAAATTTTTTGCATGTGCCTTAAATTTAATGTATTCATCCTTTTTTCAATGAAAACCTGAAATAAAGATAAAACAATCAGATATACGATTATTAAGATTATTCTTGCATCCATATTAATTCTTGTTAATTTTACATATATTAATTATATTTTTAGATTTTGCAATAAAACTAAAAATATGTTAGAATTTTAAAAATATATTTTAAATGTTTATAATGCAAATCAAATCTGAAAAGGATTACATTAAAATAAAAGATAGTATAAGCGTTGGGAATCAAGTTTTCAAATCAGATAAATTCAATGAACTTGAAGCTTTTGTTAAAGACGCTTTAGATAAAAATCAAGACTCAGATAAAGCCCTTATTATTATCACAAAATGAGCTTTATCATTTTGAAGTTCAGATATCCATTTTGATTTGGTTGAAGAAGAAATTCATTTAAGATTTAGAATTGATGGTAATTTGACGGATATTTTCAATTTAAATAAAAATCAATACAAACTTATTCTGGAAAGGTTGAAATATAAATCTGAGTTAAAGCTTAATATTTCAAATGTTCCGCAAGATTGAAAATATAGAATCAATGATAATGATAGAAAAATAGATGTCAGGATTTCCACATTGCCTGTAAAAAATTGAGAAAATGTAGTCTGCAGGATACTTGATTCAACAAATTCGATCCCTTCTTTCAATGAACTTTGATTTATGTGGACATCTAAAAGGCAAATAGATAAAAGCATAAGGAAAAAAAACGGAATGATTATCGTGACCTGACCGACTTGATCTTGAAAAACAACAACACTTTACAGTATTTTGAATATTTTAAATACATCAGAAAAAAAGATAATAACACTAGAGGATCCAATTGAATATGAACTTCCTTGAGTTGTTCAATCTGAAGTGAATGAAAAAAACTGATATACATATACCAATTGATTAAAGGCTTTATTAAGACAAGATCCAGATGTTATAATGGTCTGAGAAATAAGAGATCTAGAAACAGCTCAGATTGCCGCACAAGCATCACTTACATGACATTTGGTATTATCTACCCTTCATACGAAAAGTGCTGCTGAGACATTGGAAAGACTAATAAATATGGGATTACCTTCTTATATTCTTTCTTCTTCGATTGATATAATAATAGCCCAAAGATTGGTTAGAAAAATTTGTACGAATTGTTCAGAAAAGATAGAAGCTGACAGTTCTCAGAATGAAATCATTAAGTGGATGATGAAAGACATATGAATTGAAGCCGTTTCAAAAGCTAAAAAAACCTGATTTACATTGCATAGATGAGCTTGATGTGAAAAATGCTGACATTCATGATATAAATGAAGGATTTGAATTTATGAGGTGCTACATTTCAATGAAAAAATAAGGGAATTGATAAGGGACTGAGCTAGTCCATCTGAAATTTTGGTTGAAGCCAAGAAGAATGACTTGATGATTATGAGAGAGGATTGAATATTAAAAGCGATGAGATGAAAAACCACCATTGAAGAATTATTTAAAGTGATTGATTAATTTTAATATTTTAATTCGGCTAATCTTTCCTTTGGAGGAAAGATTTTTTTAATTTATAAAGCCCAATTATTTTTATTATTTAAGTTTGTTTTTTTAAGATTTCTCGATATTATACTGCCACTTTTTAATGTAGAAAAATGAATAAAAAACAGATAGAAAACTTTTTTTTAAGCCAAAAATTCTTATCCAAAGTTCCATTTTTACTTTTCCTTGTAATACTTATTTTGCCAATATCAATCTTAAGGGTTAATTATAAAGTTTGACTTTTTTTTATAGCTTTTTATATTTCTTATTGGGCAGTTAAAGCTTTTGAATCATATTATTATATTCTAATATCCTATTTACATCTTTTAAATATAAACCAAAAAGATTTCAAAAAATCCAAAATAATAAAAGAAGATGCAAAAAATCTGAAATTAGTGATCGTTTTACCATATATTTCAACACCTTACGATGTAATTGAAGATAGTATAATTTCAGTATTGAATAATGATTTTCCTTATATTAAAAATCTTACAATAATTTTAGGGCCTGAACAAAGGGATCAAGAAACTACAGATAATGTGTACAAAGTATACGAAAAATATAAGAATTCATGAGCAAATATTGTAGTTATTCCGCATGAGCTGCAACCTGGAGATTGAAAAGTTAAATGAGCAAACATAACTTATGCATTGAAAGAATATGTGAGGTTATATTCGCCAGATGAGGATAATACTATTGTTATAACAACTGATTGAGATGCAAAAATAGAAAAAAATCTTTTCACGTCGCTAGCTTATCAGTTTCTTATTACTGAAATGCCACACAATGCAATTTATCAATTTACACCTGTTTACTCAAACAACTGGACAAAATCAACTTTTTTTGCAAGACTCATTGCTATTTGAACAACTTTTTGGCAATTGGCAGAATCTCAAAATCCAGAATTTTACAGATGTTTTTCCACTTATTCCATGTCTCTGAAATGTTTGAAAAAATCGGACTATTGGTCAAGAACAAGTATAGTTGAAGATTGACTTCAATATTGGAGAAGCTATTTTGCTTGGGATGGAGTTTTCAGGATAGTTAATGTTCCAGCAATTTGTAAAATGGATGTTGTTGAAGAAGAAAACCTATGGAAAACAATTAAATCACAATACAAACAATTGAGAAGATGGTCTTGGTGATGTAGTGATATTGAATTTGTAATACCAAAATTCTATAAAAATAAAAAAATTGGAATCATTGAGAAAATTAGAAAAATCTGATATTTGATTTTCAATCATCTTTTTTGGTCAGGATGAGCTTTAACTCTGTTTTTTATCGGATATTTGCCTTGAGTAATAGATAACTTAAAAAATAGCATAATTACATTAACCATTCCGCTTTCAGTATCTCTTGTCTTTACGATAATTTTTGCAACAATAGCTTTCCCGAGCTTTCTTTCTATACTTATAATGAGAAAATATACAAAATTCAGAAAAAGAGATTATATCATCAATATTTTCCAATGGTTGCTTATTCCGACTTTGACATTGACGTTGTTTTCGGTTCCTGCAATAGAAAGTCAATTAAGATATTTCTTCAATTGGAGAATCGATGATTTTGAAGCAACAAAGAAAATGAAGAGAAATTAATTTAAAGGTTCTAATACTAAAACTTAAATCAATATGATACATTCTTATAATGAAGAAGTTAAAATAAAACGAAGAAAAAATATTATTTTTTGGACCATTGTTTTTTTTCTTGCCTGATATTTATACCTGTTTTTTCAAGGGTATTATTTGAATGTTGATTTTAATTTGAAAACACCGAAAAAAGAAAACTTATTTAAACAGTTTTGAATCATTAATATTCAAGTTTTTCCTGACCAAGATGATATAAAGGTTAATTGAATCAAATACTGAAATGTTTCAAAAAGCATTTTTGATTTTTGAAAATATGAGGTAAATATTGATAAAAAATTATATATTCCAGTTTCATTGAACATATCATTGAATAAAGATAACTTATTTTTTTCAAACACAATAAATTTAATCAAGGTTCCTACTTATAAGAAAATTACTGAATTTTTTGATGAGATTAGCAACGTTTGAGATTATTATCTTGCTTTTGATAAAAAAAATAAGCTTGTAAAGATTTTGGACAAAGATTTAAACATGATAAAAACAATCTTAACAAAAGATTTCAACTATATTTGAAAGAATTATTTTTCAATGGGAGAATGAATTTATTCGTACGATTTCGATTTAAATACAGTAAAGCCACTGATGACAAAAGATTCGATTCCAAAAAATATAACATGTAAAAATGTTAGGCTTGTTAATGATGATCTGTTTTGCTATGACACAATGGTGTTCATTAGCTCAATTCGATCTTTTTGAAAAAATGAGAAAATTCTTAGAATCAACAGTAATGTTATTTTAACTGAAGCATATATTTACAATAATTCTTCAAACTCCAATTGGAATTCCTTTAAACATGAAGATAAGAATTTCATTGAACCGGAATCGGTCATAACTATCTGAGATTTACCTTTTTATCTTAAAAATTGAAGCCTTTATCATCTCCAAAAACAAAAACAGGAAAAATTAATTGTTCCTGAATTAGATAATATTATAAAAGCTCAAAATTACCAAGATGAATATATTCTTATATGATACACTAAAGACAAAAAACAAGCATTTCTGATTTCTGATTGAAAAAGAAGATATTCTTGATATTTTGATAGTATTGATATAAAAAATATGGAAATTTCAAAGAATAATTGAATTTATTTTTTCAAAACAAAAAATGCATTGCAAATGTATTATAAATGATGAAAAAATATCATAAAGATCATCGACTGAGAAATGTTGAATATTTTTGATAACAAAGCTTTTTTTAAGATGGACTGAAATAATTATTATATGCAATTATTGGAGGATTAATAATTAATAAAATTATATGAGCAAAAATAACAATTGGGATTTTCAAGAAGATAACAATGCTGAATTAGTTGTTAAAGATTGTAATTGAAACATCCTGAAAAGCTGAGATACAGTTATGGCAATCAAAGATCTTAAAGTGAAGGGCTCTACTGATATTAAAAGAGGAGACAAATTCAAAAATATCAAATTAACCGATAATACTGAAGAAATTGAATCTTGAAAAATGGTTTTGAAAACAGAATTTTTTAAAAAAATTTAAATAATTCTTCCAATATTTTAAAAATAAACTATTCAATCGATTGAATAGTTTATTTAATTTAAACTTATATTAATTTACAATAATTGATCAGAATTTGCTTGGATCTAAATGGTCATGATATCTCCAAGTTCATTTTTCATTGAATGTAAATGAGAAAATCTCTCATTCTGCAAGTCATTTACAGGCATCAAAAATTGTATTTTTCTCATCAGTTCAGCATTTTTCAATGCTTGATCAAGGATAGACTTCATGTGTTGGATGCATAGCAGAAGCAGGCCAATGAGGATTAGTATCCTTGTTTATAAAATTTACCTTGTCTCATACATTTATTGTTAAGGAAGATGGATTAAATCAGTCTTTTGTAATTTCAATAGTATATCATTCAGTTTTATCTTCCTCTTGAGAAGGTGTTCATATATTTTCTCAAGTGTTATTTATTGTTCATGTGGTTCATCCTTCATTTGTCGGATTATTTCATTGTTGATTACAGTTTATTAATATAAATGAACCAATAACCAGCAATGAAATCATTACTATTTTTTTCATAATTTTTTTGTTTTAAATAAGTAAAACAGACAATTATATCAATTTTTTAATAGAAATCAAGATATTGAATATTAACTTGTTTCAATTGCAGTAATTAGTTTTCCATATTTTTATTATTGACTTTGCATATTTTTTTAATAGACTATCGAAGTATGTAGATACTTAGATATTTATAAAAAACTATGGATAATAATATTGAATTTGAATTCATCACTGAGATTTGCTCTTTGTTATGAGAATATAACAAATTAAAAATATTTTTGATACTTAGAGAAAAAGAACTATGCATATGTGAAATCATAGGGAAGATGAATATTAAGCAAAATATGGTATCGCATCATGTTTCAATACTTAAGAGAGCCTGATTGTTGAACTCAAGAAAAGATGGAACTAAAGTATTTTATTCAATCAATGAAGAAATGCATGAAAAGATAAAATGAAATATGAAATTACTTTTTAATATTTAATTAAAATTTATGATGGAAATAAAAATACTGTGAACAGGTTGTCCTAATTGTAAAATTCTAGGATACAATGTAAATCTTGCGTTAGAAAAAATCTGAATAGAGGCAAATATAACAAAAATCACCGAAATGGAACAAATCATGGAATATAACATCATGTCTCTACCATGATTTGTGATAAATGATAAAGTAGTGAGTTATGGAAAAGTTTTAGATGTAGACAGTATTGTTGATCTGATAAAGCAAAATTCAAATTAAGTATCCTAATCATTTAAGAAAATAAAATGTTTGATTTCATACGAGTATTCGCAAATTATATAACTTATGATTTGCTGAGTTTAAGTAATTCACATCTTAGTGAATCTTTGAATTTTTTCATCAATGATATAATTATGATATTTTTGCTTCTTGTTTTGATTGTGCACTTGATGACTTTAATGAATAATTTTTTACCTATCGAAAAGATAAGAGATTTTCTTGCTAGAAATAAATTATATTGATTCGATTACTTTTTATCTGCCTGATTTTGAGCAATTACTCCATTTTGCAGTTGTTCAAGCATCCCAATGTTCGTTGGTTTTTTAAAAGCATGAATACCACTCGGTATAACTTTCACTTTTCTTATAACCTCACCCCTTATAAATGAAGTAGCAGTAGCCTTGTTAATATGATTATTCTGATGGAAAGTGACTTTGATATATGTTACATCATGAATGTTACTTTGAATTTTAGGTTGATTTGTTATATGAAAACTCAAAATGGAAAATGAAGTAGCTGATTTTATTTGGAAAAACAATGAAGTTAAAAATGATTTAATTATAAGTGAAATAAAAAGAAAGGAATTCTTAAGAAAAGTAAGCAAAGATAGTTTTTCGCTTATTTTGAAAATCATGCCTTATGTAATTATATGAGTGTGACTTGGTTGATTAATCCATTGATTCGTTCCAACTTGATTTTTTGAACAATATATAACAAAAAACAATCCTTTTGCCGTTCCTATTTCTGTAATCCTTTGAATACCTATGTATGCAAACGCAACAAGCATTATTCCAATAATTCAAGCATTAATAGCAAAATGAATCCCGCTTTGAACTTGACTTGCGTTTATGATGGCTGTCGTGTGACTTAGTTTACCCGAGTTCCTTATACTTAAAAAAGTTATGAAGATGAAGCTGCTTTTGTCTTTTTTCTGAATTGTCGGATTTTTTATTGTTATTCTCGGTTATTTCTTTAATTGGGTTTTTTAAAAAAACATCTAAAAAGATGTTTTTTTAAAAAAATTGTTTATGAAAATTATAATTCTTTTTTAGGTGGAAAAAAATGAGAAATCAGAATCGACAAGGCAAGGAAACAAACGATTATTCAAAGTGATAACAAAATAGGAAATTTATAGTATCCAGAAATAAGCATTTTTATTCATACAAAACTTAAAACTCCAGCTAATCAATATTTTAGATAAGCGAAATTTCACATCATTCAAGATAATGCAAAATATAATGATCTTAATCACAATATAGCAAAAATATTGGATGTATAGACTATGAACATGTCATTTGATATTGCTAAAATTGCAGGTATCGAATCAACTGCGAATATCAAATCTGTGAATTCAATCATTACTAAAGCTACAAATAATGGAGTTGCCAGTCTTTTTCAATTTTCAATAGTGAAAAAATTTCAATCATCTTTATGTTGTGATATCGGCACTATTTTTTTCAAGAACTTAACAATGGTCTTCTCTTCCAAATCTATTTCTTCTTTGCTTTCAAAAAGCATTTTTATTCATGTTATAATAAGAAAAGCTCAGAAAACATAAATAACCCAGTGAAAATTTTCTATTATTTTTATTCATGCAAAAATAAAAGCTGCCCGCATAATCAGTGCTCATATTATTCACCAAAAAAGTATTTTATGTTGGTATATTTTTTTGACTTTAAAATAACTGAAAATCATAATGAAAACAAAAAGATTATCTATGCTTAAAGATTTTTCTATGACATATCAAGTTAAAAATTCCAAAGCTTTCTCTCATCCGAATCAAAAATAAATTATTATATTGAAAATCATTGCCATAGAAATCCAGACAACGCTCCAAATCATAGCTTCTTTGATTTTTATTTCATGAGCTTTTTTATTAAATACTCATAAATCCAAAATAAGCATTATTAATACAAAAATAAAGAATCAAATCCAAAATAATATTTGTGTTTCCATGTAAATAATACATTAATAATTTAAAATAATTTTATTAGAAGGCTAAATCATATTTTCTAACTTTTCAATTCTAGTATCCAGATCTGGATGTGAACTAAAAATAGATAAGTATGATTTTTTTCAGGAAATCATAAATGCTGCCAGAGAATCATCTTTAAAGTTTTCTTTTTCAAATGATAATTGTTTAAGCTTTTTCAGTGCCTTTATCATATTTTGTTTTGGAGTGAAAAAAGCTGAATCTTTATCGGCGCTGAATTCTCTTTTTCTTGAATATGCCATTACGACAATTGAAGCAAGTATTGAAAAAACTATTTCCAATACAATCACAACCAAATGATAAGCTATTCATGAGATATTTCAGTCTTCATCTTTATTTAATGCCATATCAATAAAATATGCAATTACTCTGGCAAGAAATATAACAAAAGTATTGATTATTCATTGAACCAAAGTTAATGTAACCATGTCTCAATTAACAATATGGGACATTTCATGGGCCAGTACTCATTCTAGCTCATTTTGATCCATGACTCATATTATTCCGCTTGAAAATGCTACTAAAGATTTATTTTTACTAGGTCAAGTCGCAAATGCATTTGCGTCGGATGATTCATATATCCCAAATTCAGGCATTTTAATTCATTTCTGATTTGCAAATTCCTTTGTCTTAAAAAACAAATATTGAATTTTTGAAGGATACTTATGTATCTCTGATTCTTGGATTATCTCTATTGAATATATTTTTTTTGCAACCCATCTTGATATAGCAAGACTAATGAAAGCTCAGCTAAATCAATATATCGCAGAAAAGACCAAAAGGGGAGTTATTCATGATTCCATATTTGGTGAAATATTTATTCAAAGATATCTTTCTAATACAAAGATTATAACTCATATTAGAAAAATAATTGCTATGTTTGTTATAAGAAACAGAAATATTCGTTTAAAAATTTTCATAAAACCAATTTAATTATTACAGTTTCTAATAAGATAATCAAAAAGCATCCTAAAGCAAGGATTTTTAGAATTTCAGGTATTTTGTAAATAGACTAATGAATCTAACTAACTGTATTTTTATTTAAATTAATTTGATTATTTTTTTATATAGAATATTATTCTATCTAACAAATGTTAGATAGAATAATATTATTATTTGAAAAATTATATATGAAAAAATTGAATAAATTATCCAAAAAGGCCTTTACTCTCGTAGAATTAATCATAGTGATTTCAATATTAGCCATACTTTGAGTGATAGCATTTTTATCATATGAATGATACAATGCCTCAAGCCGTGATTCAGTAAGAACGTCAGACCTTAATTCAATTAAAAAATCCATTGACATTTATATAGCTCAAGTATGAAAGTGACCGCAGCCTAGCAATTGAACTTGAATAACCTATTCTTGAGGTCTTGTTTGGACACAATGAACTTTTGGAAAATCAGTACAACAAATCGTATGAAATATTTCACCTCTTCCTGTTGATCCTCTGTATAATGTAGAATACACATATTCATTGTTAAATGATAATAAACAATTCGAAGTTGCTTGAATATATGAAAATGATTGAAGCTTTGCTTTGAATGACAACTTAAAAATATCAGATACAACATATGCCTTCTGATGAAAAAATGCATATGCTCAAATACTTTGAAATTATAATTGAATAGCTATTAAAGTTCAAACATGAAGCATGGTTTTTGTTTTGGCTTTACCCTCTATTGTAATTTGAGATACATCTATCACAAAGATTGAGGATATAATTTCTTGAAATTATAGCGTTTCGTATAATAAACAAGAAAATCTTCCCAGCTCATATAAAAATTTAAATCTTTCCATGACATGAGAATCATTTTCATTTACCCCATCTTTAGTTTGGAGCTGAGCAAGCCTATCTGAACTAGGTTATGACTCCAGACTTAGGGTATTTACGGATAATTTAAAAAATACATATAGTCAAAACCCAATATTAAAATGGAATGATACATATAAGATACTTGTTAATGAAAATTCTTGATCAGTGGCCTTGTCTGATTTCTGAAAAACAATTGCTCTAGACATATTAAAATCATGAAAACTTTGATGAAGTTGTGAGCCTGATGATGATTCCAAATGTGTAGTTTCATGATATCATTGCTTCAGTTGAGATAACATTTGTTATTCCAATAATCCAGGCTGAAAATGCGATACGAATAGTGAATGTACGAGTAATTATTGTGTAAGCAATATTTGCACAACCAAACCGGTTTGAACTGCTTGTTCAGCAAATATAGAATGTTCAAGTTCTAATTGTGACACAGCCTGATCTCATTTGTGTATAGGGAATCCAAATGGTGCAAGCTGTTCAGCTAATAATAATTGTGCAAGTGGAATATGTACATCAAATATCTGTGAATGAAAGCCTGATGGTGCAAATTGTTGAGCCGCATCAGAATGTTCCTCAAATCTTTGTAATGTCACATGTCGTAAACCTGATTGATCAACTTGTTCTGCGGATCAAGATTGTAATAGTAATGCCTGTTGAGATGATTTTGATAATACATGAAATAAATATTGTCATTCAACATCTACAAGTTGTATAGATTTTATATCAGTATGAAACATGCAAGAATTCATAAATTCATATATCTTATGTTCTTGAAATTCATACAGCAAAGCATGTAGCAGTTGAACCTGGTGATCATCTGCAACACCAACAGCTGCTAGTTATTGTGATGCCTGATGATGAGTTAACTCGGGATATAAAGCTGCATCAACAACATGTACCAATTGAGTAGGTTTTGCTCCGTCTAGCTGTACTTCTTGCTGAAATTACAAAGCATCTTCTACTAGTAGCTGTTATACAAGTTGTGCTACTAATGATGATAGTAAGTGTATTAATAATTATCATTGTTTTTCTTGAGATAACTTGTGTTACTCAAATTCAAATTGACAAAAATGTGATACAAATGCTGAATGTGGCAGTAATCTATGTTCAGCAAATGTTTGTCAAGCCCCACCAGTAGATTGTTCAAATGCTAGTCATGTTTGTGGTAATTCTTGTACATATAATGACGATACTTATTCAACTGTTCAAATATGAACTCAATGCTGGTTTGCAGAGAATTTAAGAACTATAAAATATCCTAATGGTACAGCAATAACCAAATGACCAACAGCTAATAATGCAGCTGGTTGGAGTGATAGTACTACAGCTTACTATTCATGTCCTCCAAATATTAGTAATAATTGAGAAGATTGTGCTGCAGCTTGAGGTACCGCTAAATTGGGTATGCTGTACCAATGGAAAACCCTAATGAACGGTTCTTCTGGTATAGCTTCTGGTAATTGACCTCAATGAATCTGTCCTTCAGGTTGGCAAATACCTACCAATGATGGAACTGCCAGTAGTGGTTTAGGTAAATTAATTAGTCATGCATATACTACTTGCGGAGCAAGTAATGAAGGTGCTTGTTTAAAAATATGAGGTGCAACTGGTTTTAATGTACTGCTTTCAGGATACAGATGGAATACTTGAGCTTACGGATGAAGAAGTGCTTCAAGTTATATCTTTTCTTCTAGTAGTGTTTTTGGATGAAATGCACGTTATCAAAGTTTTAGTGCCTCTAATTTGAGTTTTTATGATTATTATGAAGTAACAAAGGCTTTTAGTGTGCGTTGTCTAAAAAATTAGTTTTTTTAAATTTTTCAA
>CAYWJC010000202.1:0-2573 GCA_964458505.1 uncultured Candidatus Peribacteria bacterium
GTAATCAAGAATAATATTTGATATTTTTCTTCTCTCATCTTTGCTGTAGTTGGGGTAAATATTTCATGTCTTTATAAAATTGTATATAGGACAAGTTCAAGTGTAAGGCTTATAGGCATCGTCTTTATATCAAGGCAGTCAATCAATAGTTGACGCTTGAATCATGATTTTTGTTGTCGGTGAATTCACTATTTTTTCAAAAGTATCTTTTCAATCATTTGTGTCTGCTACAAAGAAATCCTCATATCACATTTTTGAAAGCATTCTTCATTCGTCACAAGAATATATCCTTCAATTATAATTATATGCAAGCTGTCAAATACAGGCTCAACACGGACTTCTTTCATCTAAATATCAGGGATCATAGTCTCTAAATATTTTATTTAGATAAATATAAGTCATATTTTCTTTTATTTTAATACCTTTTTCATTTAAGCTTATTATATAATTTAAAATATTTTTGTAAAATTTTCAAAATTCATTCGAACTATAAAATAGTTTACTTTTAGCATTTCAATAGGGATTTATACTTTTTACAAAAATACTATCTAATCCAATTTCAATATAGGCATCTACAATTTCTTTGTAATACTTTAATGATTCTTTTGTTAATGTAAGAATAGCGAATACTCTTTTTTTAATTCATTTATCCAAATATAATTCATTGATTTTTTTAATCCAAAATACTGTTTTCGAAAATGAATTTCATTTTGTGAAAATTCTGTTTTTGTTATGTAAAAATTCAGGTCAATCAAGAGAGGTTGAAAACGATACATTGTTACCTATAAGGAAATCAAGCTTTTCATCATCCATCATGCTAAAATTCGACACCAAAGAAAAAAATAATTTTTTATTTTTTTCTTTGGATTTTTTTATTCATTCAATAATAAAAAATTTTAGGATTTCCCAGTTTAAAAGCGGTTCTCATCATTGAAATTCAATGGTAATTTCATTAGAAGGGGAATTTATAATAGTATTTAAAACATTTTTTGCAGTATCTAGATTCATATCCGTATCTTTATTTGTTTCAGAATTGCTTGATGCATGACAATATAAACAGTTATGATTACATCTTAGCGTTAAAACAACTATGTGCCTTTTTGTTCAATAGTTTAAAAAGTCATATTTTTTTCGGTACAAATCTACAGCTTCATTAAAATTATTTTTTTTGAAAAAATAATTCTTTTCAAGATCTTTTTCTATTTTTTTAGTGAATTTTAAGTCTAAAAAATTAGAGAATTCTTTTTCATTCAATAACAAATATCTTCCGTAGTCATTTGTTATTACATAAAGACTCTTTTTTATTTTTTTGAAATAAAAATTTCAAAGTTTTTTTGATAATTTTTCTAATTTTTCTTTTTTATCTATCATTATTTGTTGCAATAGTTGTAAATATAATAATTCAAAAATTCATTAAATATTTCATCAATCTCTTTTTTTGAATTTCATTCAATCTCCAAAATTCAATCATCAAATATTATATTAAATAAAGAAAAAACTTTTAATATTTTTTTTATATTTTTTTCATCATATATTTCTTTTCAAATATTGTATTTTAATTTCATAGCTCATCTTTAATGCTTGATAAAATTTTAGAAATTTCTTCATCATCAATATTTATTTTTGAATCTTTCTTTAATTCATTTAATATTATATCTCAAATCTTTTCTTCATTCTGAAATCAGCTTAATCATATTAAAGCCTTTTTTACTATATTTTCTCTTATTGATTTATTTTCTTTTTCAATTCTATCCCTTAGAAATACGTTCAGTAACTCGTCCGAAAATTCATTAAGGATTTTTTCAGATGTGTTTTTTATTTGAGCTTTTTTTGTAAATTGAACTATTACTGATGAATTCTCTTTTTTAAAATAAAAATATCCTTTATCTAGAAAATTATATGAAGCTTTCAATATTATGTCCATTGAAAAAATATCCAAATCAATAACAAATTCATATTTTCAATTTTCGATTTTTTTTAAGAATTCCATATTTTAGGGTCTTTCCCAGTTAAGAATTTAAATTATTAAGTTTTTTAGAAGCTTAAAAACCTCTTATTCATATTTTTTTACTGTTTGTCGGGTATTATATATAAATACTGTTTCTTGTAAATAGAGATCAAATAATTTTTTTATTCAATCAAAAATTTCCAATCCTCGCATGTTTTTTCATTTTACATCAATAGCTCGCAGATATATCCCGATTTTTATTTTATAAACTAAGGGGATGGTGTATAATCTGGGTTACAGCTTACAACATAACAAACTCACCAAAATCATCATGACCAATCTTGTTGTCATGATCGTTTTCTATCACAAACTCTTGAATTTGATACACAACTGGTTCATACATCTTAACTATGAATCAGGCGTCGCAAGAATATCAACAATCTATAGCTCAATAAACCCAATTTTGGTAGATTGAGTTGGACTTCAGATAGTTAGAGTTTGTATTAGAAACGCTTGGCTGAATCAAATTGCACGATTAAAATGTTCCTGTTCATAATAAAATAGTGCTGTCCTTAGCTTTATTGAAAATATTTTTTAGTATCAAAATTTATTGATACTATTTGAT
>CAYWJC010000203.1:0-2384 GCA_964458505.1 uncultured Candidatus Peribacteria bacterium
GTCTTTATAATTCAATGCAGTTTTAATATATCCTATGGTATTTTCCGGTAAATCATCTAAATCGACAAAAATCAATTCTTCACATTTATCAGGTTCATTATTGATTATTTCTCAATCCCAAATTTTTACTTCAAAAAAATATTCGATGTATTCAACTTTAGTTGAATCTGTTATTTTGTGCATTGTAAGAATGAAATTCAAATCATCTTCTTTGATATTTATTCATAATTCTTCTTTCGCTTCTCTTACCATTGCAGATTTTATTGATTCGTTTCAGTCAATATGTCCTGATGGAACAATAATTTCAATCTTCAAATCAAGTGTTTTTTCTTTTTTGAAGAAGAATTTTTCAATCTTTTTTCAAGATTAAATAAACAGCAACAGGTAATTTAAATCTTTGTTTCATGATTAACAATTTTAAAATAATAAAGATTCTAATCTAGGAATCTTTATTATCATTTTCTATTTTAACTAATTCTTTTAAACTTTCAATTGGATGAAAAATACTCCAGAGTGCGTGTCGGACACTTCTTTTAGTCTGCTCTTTTAATAAAAATAAAAAAGATTTATCATCAATACTTTGAGTTGATTGTATTAATTTATCCATAAATTAGTAATTATATCTTTAGCGGCATTATGATATGTTTATATTCGAAGTTACTTTCCTTTTCAGTGATTCATCTAAGCATAATAGGGGATAGGCTTGTTTCAAAATCAAGAGAAACGTAATCATCTTTTATTACATTCAAAGCCTCGATTAGATATGTTGAATTCAGTCAGATCATTGAATTCTCTCATTCAATTGATGCTGGAAGACTGATTCTTCATGCTCAGATTTCAGTATCTCAAGTTGAGAGCTCAATTCAGTTTTCAGAATCGAATTCCATTCTTGTATTGAAGTTGTTTTCCTTTGAAATTAGATTGATTCTTTTTAAGGCCTGAATTAGTTCAGTTCTTTGGATTACTCATTTTGTAGAATAGGATTTCGGAAAAAATACTCTATGATCAGGAAAATGCCCATTTAATAGACGAGAAAAAAGCTTGATATTTCAGAATATAAAAAGAATTTGATTATCACTGATAAAAAGCTCAACGTTGATATTTTCAGGTAAAATCCTTGATAATTCAAGCGCAGTTTTTGACGGTATTATTATCGAAATCGGTTTAGTTATATTTGTTATATTTTTGGTTTTATATTCACTTAATCTGAAACTATCAGTTGATGCGAATATTGTTTCCGATTCATTTATGGAAAGATAGATTCAGGCTAAAGTTGGTCTGATATTTCATTGTGCAGTCGAGAATATTGTTTTTTCAATGGCTTTTTTAAGATCTGCTGAATTCATCGAAAAAGAATATTCTTGTTTGAAGACAGGAATTAAAGGGAATTTAGAAGCTTCAATTCATTTTATTTTCGTTTCTGATCATTGAGTTTTCAATCATAAATTCGCACTTGATAAAAGCTCTAAATTTATTTTATCCTCAGAAACAAGCGACACAAATGATGATATGAATCTTGAAGACACAGTAAAGCTTCATTCGGATTTAACATCTACTCATTCATTTATTATGTATTCAATTGCCATTTCAAGATTATTTGAAGTCAAGACAACTTTTTTATATTGTGAATTTATCATTATATTTTCAAGTATCGGTGTCATAGTACCAGATCAGCTAGCGTGGTTTACAATATCTATACCTTCTTTAAGCGATTTAGTATCTATTTCAAAATTCATAGCATAAAATTTATATAATATTTCAATTAGAATTAATTTACATAATTGCTAATAAAAATCAACTAAAAATATTATTTTATTGTATTTTAAAAAAATATGGATATATTGGTGTCAATTATTAAGAATCAATCATATGGCAAGACTTTTTGAAAAAAGCTCTTGAGGTATTGTTTATCGCAAAAAATGAAATCAATATGAAGTTCTTTTGCTTGAAAGAAAAAATCCTAAATGAAAAAGTGTTTATGTTATTCCAAAATGACACATTGAAGATGATGAAAAAGCAAAAGAAACTGCACTTAGAGAGATAAGCGAAGAAACTTGACTACCCCAAGAAGATTTGGAAATCATTAAATTTATCACAAAAATAAATTTTACCTTTATTGCAACATATAAAGATTGAAATCCAACGATAAATAAAGATGTTTATCTTTTTTTGGTTAAATTAAATTGAGATAAGGAACCTGATTTAAGTGCCTTTAAGAATATAGTGAAGAGAGAAATAATCGTTTGATACAAGTGGTTTAAATTAGAAGATTTGAAAAATGTTGAAATCAAGCCTGATATATATACATACATTAAGAAAAATCTTCAATATATGTAATTTTATAAATATGGATAAAAAAATTATAAAATTGAATATTCCACTTT
>CAYWJC010000204.1:0-4094 GCA_964458505.1 uncultured Candidatus Peribacteria bacterium
TATCGAAGCTTTTTCTATAATACTTACAACCTTTGCTCAATCAAAAAATCATTTTTTTCATAAATTTTAGTTAAAAGTTATTTTGATTATTTATATTAAACCTTTGATACTATAACTCGTTAATAAATTTTTCATAATATTCTTTCTTTTCTTTTAAATAGCTATCGTTGCTTAATTTTACAATTTGTTCCCAAAGTTCATTGTAATATTTTTTGATAAATAATAAGTCAGAATAATCATTCTTATTGTCATATATAAACCAGAATAATCAATTACATATGACACTATAAATCTTATGTGCCTTATTGTAATTACTCATATAATCTTTTTCCAGAATCAATATTTTAACATTATTTAAAAAATGAGTTATATCGTTTCATCTTAAATTTGTGAAATATAGATAAAATTCTTCTTCCAAAGATTCATACGCTTCAGTCTTTTTTTTTGTTGATAAATTACTAAAATTATATAAATTATCATGTTTTTGAATGTCTTCATTATTTAAGTATGTATTTCAAAATCTGTATAGCGAAAATTCAAAATAATTTTTTATCATATTAAAAATATTTATTAAATATAATTCAATTTGTATCTATTCAATATTGTTTTTCAAGCACTTTTTTTACTATTCAAATATCATCAAATAATGGCTTATAATGTCAAGAGGCATTATCAATATATGAAATTTTTCAACTGTTTGTAAATTTAATATTTCAAGCATACTCGACATTAGCTCATTTTGACAAAAAAGAATGTCATTCTCAAAATTTTATTTCTCAATTTATTATTATAAAATCCATAGGTCATGTTGCTGTGTAATTTGAATTTCATAATTTAAATTTTTCTCAATTATAAGTTATTGGCTGGAAAGATCAGACTGTTTCAATTACTGATAAATTATTATATTTCCCACCAACTTCAAATTCATTCAAATATTTATTAGGATTATCTAAATATTCTTTAACCATCGCATCATCCATTTTTGCCATCCTTTCTAGAAATCTTTCCTGCTTATCTGAAGGAAAAGTTTGTATCATTTTTCCAAGAAGATTTTCATATCTGGTAAGATAAGTATTTCATAACTTCAATATTTTTGTTTCTAGAAGTGATTTAATTAAAAATGAAACCCTTGCTGAAGCTTTTTCTATAATGTTTGCAACCTTTGCTCATTTAAAGAATTTTCAAATTGGATCAGCAATAGTAAATCATATGAATGATCATGCATATGAGCTTCAATATGAATATCAATATGCTCAAATATATTCAAGTTTATTTATTATAGCATAAATTCAACTTTTAATTTTACCAATATCTTCTTTAATTTTATATCAAACGGTTTCTATTGTGTTAATAGGGTCCTTTATTGCATTTAAAGCTCAAAAAAAGAAATTTTTCACATCATTTCAATCAATGCTAATAAGTGATTTTCAGATTGTATATATTCCGTCTGCTGTATCCTTATAACTCATCGCAAAATCAACTCATCAATCTGTGGTTCATTTAATAATTCATTTTGCTATCTGTTCAGCTATCTGATTTTTTTCAAAATTTGAAACTGTTCTTCATTCAAATGATTCTATTTCTGATATTTTTTTGTTCAGAATATCGAACTTAACTTCATAGTATTTTGATTTAAAATTTGAATCGTTGTCCAGAAAATATTTAAAACTTGCTGTAAAATATAATCTTAATGCCTCTTTGTATAATCATTCCTTTCAAGAAATCAAAACTTGTCATGCTGGTCCTCCTTCAATTCATGCAGTGTAGGATAAAATTTCACTCTTAAAATTATTTAAATCAGTAGATGTTATATTTCTTATAGAGTTTCAATTTTCAGGAAGTCACCAATATTTTACAATATTTTGAGTTTTTTTGATCATTTCTTCAAACTTGCTTTTACTGGTTTTTAAATCATCAAGATTACTTATATTAACACCAGCACTCACTGTCAATTGGTCATTAGTTTTATATTCAGCCCACATTGTAGCAGGATAATTATTTCAATATCTTACATAAATTGTAAGTGGATTTGCTTTATATACATTTGTTCAATAATTTCCTCAATTTACATAAGCATAAGTTCAATTCACAATTTCTGTTTGTCACGCTAATACAGGATCATTTGGTTTGATTTGATTCAAATTGTTTTTGTTGGTATCTACAAAATGTTGTGACGCAAGATATAAATCGCTTGTTTGGCTATAATTTACTTCAATGACCTGAATTTCAGAAATCAGATTTTGTTTTTGTGTTTCAAATATCGCTAGTTCATTATTTTTATTGTTTAAATATGCTTCATTTGTATTCAGGTCATTTTGAGCTGATGCAATTTTACTTTGACAATCGGTTAATTCGATCTTTTTTGTTTCAAGCTGTGATTTTTTTGATGCAAGATTTTGTTTGTTTGTAGTTATTTGAGTCGTTATGTCACTCAAGTCAGATAATGCCATTTCATAAGACTGTTTGTTTGTTTCATAAGCTATCTGACTAAAAAATCATTCAAATGCCGTATCAAAAGCCTTATCGTAAACATTATCCATATTTGTTTTATAGATAATCATATTATCGATGTTATATCAGAGAATCGAAGATCTGGCTGCTGAATATAATACATCCCTCAAATCTGCAATATTTGTATTATTTACAACAGTAATATTATTGCTTCGTTTATTCGAATCTCATGAATAATTATGAGTAATCATATAAACATTAGCTTTATAGTTTTTTCAATTATTAGTTGCATTGAATTCTACAAATACCTGATAATCTCATCAAAAATACGTTTGTTTAGCAATATTCTGATTCGGTGATGAAATCTTATCTTTGCTTGTTGAATCTAGAATATAAGTTTTATTCTTATATTGATCTAAAGTGCTTTGCGCTGCTCCATTTATGACATTTTTAACATATGGTAAATTGTTTGAGTAATTTCAAAACAAAGTCGATAAATTCATATTTAGATAGCTATCATATCAATAGCTGAGCAATATTGATTCAATAGCATGAAATTTATTGCTGTTTTCTTCGTATATTCATTTGTACTTGAAATATTCGGATCTTGCTAAGTTATAATTTACTTTTTCTATATCTGCTTCATTTTTCCATGTAATGTAGTCATTATATTTTTTGTTATAATTATTTTGAGCTAAAATAATCTCGCTCTCTAGTCGAGAAATGTCTGAATTCAGTGAGCTTATTTCAGAGTTCAAGACATCTATTCTTTGGCTTATCTTATTCGTATTTAAATTTGTTATTGTGGAATTTGCTAAGGATTTTGTTGTTATCTTTGAAGCATTGTTATAATATGAATTTATTATATTTTTCAGATTTTCATCAAAATTATCATCAAGTGAACTTGTTGAATTTAGAAGATTTGCTATGTTGCTTAAAAATGCACTGATATTCGCAACTCTAGAATTATTAGAGCTTATATCAGTTTTTATTTGGTTTATTGTTGTACTTATCTGATCAAGTGAACTTTGTTTAATTTGTTTGCTGTTAGCTAGATTATTCAAATCATTTTCATATTTGATTATATTTGATTCTTCTTGTTGTATTCTCCCTGCAAGACTTCAATCTTCTGCATTTAAATTATTAGTTTGTAGTAGATTTGAATAATTCAAGAAACTATATATTTCTCATAATGTTCAGTCTGATTTTACAAGTCTGTAATACACAACATCTCACAATTCAAGATTAATAGGAATTCACTCATATCAGACAGAATCATCATTCAATTCAGAAAAATCTCAGTTTATAATATATACTATTTTTGAATTTGGTTCATTTATTTCAAATGAAATTTCAACATTATCTCAAATTTTATTTTGCTTCATTTTGAATCAAGAAGTACTGTTTGAGATTTCGGCTGGGTTTTGTATTGAGTCACTTTTTCCTCATCATCAGCATCAGCTCAGTCAAATTGCAACCGAAGTCGCAAAAACTGCTGCTAAATTTTTTACTCTGTGTCAAAGGTAATTGATTTTACTTATCTTATCGGGATTTTCTCTATTATTTCAATAGACCATACTAAAAATATTAAATATTAAAGTGATAGACATTTTTATATTTTTATTCTGAGTATATTTTTTTGA
>CAYWJC010000205.1:0-2578 GCA_964458505.1 uncultured Candidatus Peribacteria bacterium
TTATGTAGGAGCCTGCAAAGCTTCGTAGAGCGGTTCGACTCCGCTTGGTGCCTCCAATAGGGACAAATCGCTAGAAACTAACTTGTCTAGCACAGGAAAGAGCTTGATTTTAAGCTCTTTTTTGTTGTTTATAGTTAGTTCGAAAGTGCTGAGTTCAATAAGTTTCAAAACATCTTCCTTAAAATCCGCATTCTCCGCTTTGGAAATAGAGTTACTTGCCAGTTCGAAAGTTTTTAACAGGATTTCTGGCAATCTGTCTATATATTTCTCTAATTCAGATGTCTTACTAGATTCTAGTATTTCACTTTCAATAGTTTTGATTTCTAAATCAATGTCTTTAAGGGTTTCCTTATACATCTCCTCATCAATCAAATCCATAGCAAATTTCTTTGTCAGCTTTACCTTAGCTGTCATTCTTTCGTCTTTTGTCTTGGTTAGTTCATCTATATGCTGAGTTATGTATTTCTCATCTTCAAGTAGCTTATTGTAATATGGAGAAGATTTAATTGCTTCAACAAAATTTCTTAGTGTCATATTCTTCCCAGGGTTTGTAGTCAATATTATACCTGTCGCATCTATTTTAACTTCACTAGCTGTAAGCATTGAGGTGTCAATATATTTGGGTTCACCATAGATTCTAGTAATCTCATCATTAAATGCTTTACCAAATCTTTTTCTGTTAGATTCAATAACAGACCTTACAAGCATAATATAACTTCATAGAATCTCACCTTCTTTTAGATGAATCTTTTCAATCGTATTCTTATAGTTAGGATACTTCCCTTTTGCATAATATACTGACATCCTTCTTCATTCTTCTGTTCTTAGCTTTTCAGTTAGTACATTTCACTCTTGACCTGCACCATACTGTGATAGTTTCTTTCAAAGACACTTCTGTACCTGGTTCCAAAGAGACATTGGAATAGGGGGGCGTTTTTCAAGAAATTCTAAACTTGAGAAAGTAATTCAAGAATTTTTCTCAGTATAACTTCAGATATAGACCGTATTTTTAAAAAGCCTGTCGGTCAAATCTCTCTCTCAAATCTTTATACCTCAGACATTAAAAAGATACCTAGAAATTTCCTTATGGCTCTTGCCTTCAGTCTTCATTTCAAAAGCCCTATAAACAATTTTCATCTTGTCATTCTGATACATAGTCCACTTGCCATTAATCTTCTTTCTAAGCAGTCAAGTAGGGAGTCAATAAGTATACTCCTTATTTGTTAGCTTAAGCATAACTCAGTTCAAGGATTTGTCTTTAGTTTCAAGGCTTTCATCATAATTCTGCTTTAGCTTATCAGTTACCATTTTCTTATTGGTTTTGCAATTCCACTCTTCAACAGTGAAACCTTTTCATAAAAAATATACACCTTTAATTAACATCTTGTGTCAGTTGTCTCAATATAATCTGTCAGTAATTGCAAGGTTGTCTTTTTGATTTCTAGATAACCTAGATGTGTCCCTAGCAAGTAAAATACAAGGAACCTTTAGTCTGTCTATTTCTTTAAGCATTTCATTCCATCTTGGTCTTTTCTTATTCTCAAAACCGCTATGCGTCTCTGCAAATGTCTTAATTCTACTTAAGTCTACTCAAAGATGTTTTGCAAGTTCACTAATTCATTCTTCCTGTTGAACCAAGGACAATTCCTGTTCCTGTTTATTGGTGCTCTTACGCATATACGCAAATATTGGTGTATTGTCCAAATCAAATGACAAAGAAAAAGTTTTCATAATATGAATCTCATATAGTATAAATTTAATAAGAATTATATATATTCTATAGTATTTAAAAGTTTAAATTTAAGTTATACGAAAAGAAGATAATGCATTGTAGAAATTTAAAATATTTGTTCTTGCTATGTGAAAATCCTTTGAATTTCTCTCAAAAATCCTTATTATAAATTTGTCACAACTAATTACCATATACGTATACCCCCTAAAAGATGAGAATGGGCGACTTATTCGCGCTTTTTTCTATTTTTTAGGGAAAGTAAATTAGTTGTGACGACTACATAGAATAAGTCGTCCTTTTTTTATTTCCTAAAATTCTGCTATGTCAATAATAGTACCTGAATCTAATTGAATTAAAATTTGTCCTTACTGCAACGAGGAAATCAAACATTGAGTCAAGAGATGTAAACACTGCTGAGCAGATGTCAGGTCTTGGTTCGAGAAGCACCCTTGATATACTTTAATTTGAATTCTGCTTATATTATGATGACTTGTCAATATCATATGATGATGAGAAGATTCTGGCAGGATGAATACTGAAAATCAGGTAATAAGCACAAATGCTGATATCGAGAAGAATACACAATCGGATAATGGGACTGATTCTGCAATATCCAGAAAAGAGAATGAAAATAGGCTTGACTTTAACATAGACGCAAGTTTCGTAGGTTTCGGAGAAATAAGAAGTGTTGTCTCAAGTAATCTAAAAGATATGGAAATTGGTATGTACATTTACTCGGAAAGTATTTTGGACCCTACGGCCACAGAGACAAACGGAATCGATTATAAGAGATGGTATGCATCTGCTGTTGACATAAGTAAGAAAGACCAGGACTTAAATGAAATG
>CAYWJC010000206.1:0-1990 GCA_964458505.1 uncultured Candidatus Peribacteria bacterium
ATGTTTGCATGGTAAACTCAATCGGATGTGTCTGGCATTATTATAGTAACATTAATTCCTTTTTGGCTGATTTTTCTGAGATTTTTAATTATGATATTATCAGTCAGATATCAATGCTCTATGATTATAGATTTTTTTGCACGAGCAAATTCCTTTAATATTTCTTTTCTTATGGATTGCTTGTTTTGTATGTTCATAAGAACACCTATTCATTCATGAATCTTTCGTGAAAAGAATTTTTTGTTTTTTTTAAAGTTGTTGATGTTGATATTTTTTGTTAACTCTCATTTAATAAGAACCATATAATCATGCCAACCTCATTTTGAAGGGTTATTTTTGTCTTGAGGAGTAAGATATTCATCTGAAATATTCATTCATCATATTATAGCCTTACAAGAATTTGTGTTTTCATCAAATAAATAGACTTTTGAATGATCATTTTCCTTAATGTATTTAAAAAGAAGCAAAGATGAATATCAGATATACTTGAATTCAACATTTTCTTTTTTAATAAAATCTTTTCAATGATCGCTAAAAAATATATCTCATCATAATCTTCAAAAAGTTATATATTTCTGAAAATTATATACCCTGGTTCAAAAGGCATCTTTTTCAATGAAAATCTTTATTTGAGGATTTATTTGAATTTTTTTACTCAAAGCGTCTAATATGCTTTTTCATGAAGCATCATCTCTCCACATATACATCCTTATTTTGATGGTTTTTTGAGCATGGTTTATACAATCCAAAATAATATTTAATGCTTGTTCTCAGTCTATGATTAATTCAACATTATGGTTATTTTGTTCTTTCATATAAATAGCTTAAATTATTGATAATTATATCCATACTCGCAGTAAAAACAAATATTTGCATAAGTTTTTGAAGTAAAAAATTATATTTTTGACAATTAAAAATTATATGTTAAATTTTATTTACCTTATTTCATTATTTTTTATTTATGAAAAACAAAAATACAAATATTGCAGTTTTAATTGCTGCAAGCTTCTTTATTTCATCTATTGCTTTTGCGCAAGATGATACCCCTAGTGTAGTCTTAAATACAAATGATGGCACTTTAATGACAGTTCAGCCAGTTCAGCCAGTTTCACCTAAACTAGAGCAAAACGGAGAATGATTTTTTAAGTTTTTAAAACTCAAGGATACCTTAACAGCAGAAGAACAAACTCAATTAAAGGCTATTTTGGATGATTTTCATAAAAAAACACAAGAAATTGTATGAACTGACTGAGGTAAAATGGACAGTTCAAAATTAAGCCAAATAACTTCTTTAAACAAAGAGTTTTATGTTGCGCTAAAACCTTTTGTGGATCCAACAAAAATAGATCTGTATGAGAAATGGTTTACTGAAAAATTTCTACAATTTGATAAATATCAGACAATGTTGGCAAATAAAACAAATTGAGATTCATATTATGCAGACGATAAAAAGATGAATAAAAAAGATTTTGTCAAAATGAATGATGATAAAATTGAAAATGGTGTAAAACATGTTAATGAGGAAAATAAGTCATTAAAAAAAGAAAACAAACCAAATTTTACAAAAAAGCAACAAATAAAAATAGGTTTGATTTCTAAGGCTTTGAGAGAATTGTTTGTTAAAAAATTGGATTCAGTTCCAAATGAAAAAAAGGAAACAGCTTATAAAAAATTAATTTCAAAAATCGATGTTCTACTTGGAAAAACAACCAATGTAAATCAAAAATGAAAACTTACTGAATTAAGAGATATAGTACAGGAAAAACTTGATTCCATTACTGTGAATACAGATGATGAATCTTTGATAAATCAATTACTTGAAGGTTCTGATTCAGCAAATTAATTTATTAATCAAAAAAATCACAAGCTAGCTTGTGATTTTTTCGTTAAGATCCTTATATTGTCTTTTTCTTGATTTCTGATAATATATTCTCTATAAAATCATCAACTTTTACAACACTTTGATCTTTTGTTTTATAATTTCTAATTG
>CAYWJC010000207.1:0-4596 GCA_964458505.1 uncultured Candidatus Peribacteria bacterium
AGATGGATAATTTGAATCTTACAACCGTTGACATGTTTGCACGATGAAAAATTTGAATGATAATAGGATACCCTTCATTACTTAAAGAAATTGAGCTTGCTATAAAAAGAACTGCATGAAATGCGAAAATAAACGATAAATTTCTACGATCTTCCATTTTACCGCAAATATGAAGTTCTTCTGAAGAAAAAAATGAAGTAAATCTTATTAACTACAATTATTTTGCACTATCAAAACTATCAAAAAACAAAGAAATCAGCTATACTTTTCTAAATTATCTAACAAGACAGGAAGCTCAAGAAAAATATCTAAAATCTTTTCCTTACTATTTGCCGACTTTAAAATCATTGGAAGATTCAAGGCTTCAAGAAGAATTAAGCAAAAATTATGATCGAGTAAAGTATTCAAGCTTCCTTAATGACAAAGTTGTATTAAAAAACTTTGATAAATGATTAAAAGTGGAATATGATATGTTTTTCAATAAGAATTTATGAAATAGCTCAGATAGCTGAAGCGAAAGCATTTCTCCTTCAAGCAAAAAGAATAATAATATATTGCAAAAGTGAATAGATTATATTGAATGTAATAAAAATCATTTGATAAATCTGACCTGATTTGATCAAGAATGTAATTAGCTAGGCATTTTTTTGCAAAATAAAATTTTTTATGTTAAAATCAAGAAGTATATTAATTTTAATTTAACAAAGATGAGTTTTTTCCTAAAACAAAAAAGATTTTTGGTTTATCTAATTTTATTCTCAGGTTTAATTGCTTGATTTTGAATAAGTAACGCTTTATTTGTAGAAGAAGCCAATAATACTGATGAGATCATATATTGTAAACAGTGAGATGATTGTTCAATGCAAAAATGAGTTGATATAGTGAAAGATTGAGTAAATGACATAGAACAAGAAAAGAAATTTTCTGAATACATACAAGATATTGCTGCATATCTAATGTTCTTTGTCGCAATTGTTTGAGTATTATACATCATATATGCTTGATTCAATATTCTTATTGCTTGATGAAAAGATGAGAATGTGAAAAAATCCAAAACAACAATCATTCACGTATTAATATGAATAGTCGTAATGTTTTTAGCTTACTCGATTGTTTTATTTATCATAAAAGTAGTTAATACAGGAAAAATTGGTTTCACAATGCCAAATTTAATAGAAAAAACTTATGCCTACACAAGCAATGACAAGAATACATTCGATGAATACAAAAAATCTGTTGAATTAATAACTTCTCAATTAGAAAGGGATTATAAAGTAAATTGATCAATAAGTAGTGAAGAATTAGATAAATTAGAAGAATATGTGAAATGAGCTATCTTAACTTTTCCTGACAATAATGATTTCATATCAAACAACAATATTGCAAAAAATCTTTTGATAGCCATTGATGTAGTCAGAGAAAATCCTGATTCTGAAACTAGGATTACCGAACTTGCAAAAAGCATCAAGTCATTTTTGAATAATATAAAAATTCCAAGAATAAAAGCTCAGATCATTGCTACTCCAATTTCATGAAATGCTCCGCTTACCGTTAGCTTAAGGTCAACAAATGTAATTGATCCTTCTTGAGTAACTATTCCAAGCTCAAATTATACTTGGTGGATAAAAAATCCTAATTGATCAAAATCTGTAATTTGAACATGACCTTCAATTTTCTATACATTTAAAGAAGAAAGAACCTATATAGTTAATTTAGATATCGTTTCAGCAAGCAGGAATTCGAATTGAAAAACAAGTACTCTACCCTTTTCTTCAAGTGTAAATGTAAATGTGTTGCCAAAAATTTGAACCGTATATTTTTATATCAATTGAATTAATGTTTCTGATCTGGATAGATTCAAGATAACTCCTCAGATTTGAAAAGCATGATTGATTATCGATGCAACAGCATCTCAAGCAGCAGGATGATCAACTTTCAGTAGAACTTCATGGGATTTTTGAAACTGAATTAAAAGCGCGTACAATCTTTATCCAAGAATAGAAAAACAATATTATATCAGAGAATGAATATATAGACTGAGATTAAGTCTTCTTACAAATGAAAACAAAGAGATTATAAAGACCTTGGATCTTGAAGTTAGAGATCCTATTGCTTCAATCAGATTAAAAAAATCAACTTGATTTGTTTGAGAGGAATTTAAAATGAGTTCAAATACTTATTTTATGCCTGGAAATCTTGCTTATGAATGGAAAATAATCGATTTATGAGGTAATCAAGAAGTTTATAGCTCAACACATGAAAATATTGCCTACAGCTTTAAAAAAACCGGTAAATTCAGCATAAGATTGAAATCTACCTCACCTTCTTGAAAAGAAGATATCGATACAAAAGTTATAACAATTGAATCAAGAGATCCTGTTTGATCATTTCAATTAAAGCAAAATAGCTCAGAAACTCCAAACACATTCTTTTTTGATGCCACTCAAAGTTTTGACCCTGATACTTTCAATAATTCAAAGTTAAGATTTAATTGGTATGCAGATTGAATGAAAATCGATCTAGAAAACCCAACAAGGTGATGAAGTGTTTGAACTTACACTTTCAATACATTAGGAAATCATAAAATAAGTTTGGAAGTTTCAAATGAAGATTGAAAAACTGTAACAGTAAAAAAAGAAGTTAATGTTGAGTCTCTTTTATCAGTTAAAATGAATTTCACCCCAAAAATTGTCCAACTCTGAAAAACAGTAAGTATTATCGCTGATTCAAAAGAAGCAAATGTATTTGAATGGAAATTTTGAGATTGAAGTTCAGAAATAACATCTAATTGAAGAATATCCCATGTTTATAAAAAAGCATGAAATTATACAATAACACTTAATGTTAAATGATCTAATTGAAAATCAAATAAGATATCAAGAACTATTTATGTAATTCCTTGAGATGAACCGTTTTCATTGATTAGCCTTAAAAGAGATAAGTTTGAATTCATCCAAAGTCCTTCTGAATGTGATTGAAATGATGCATTTATTATCGATAGATCTAAACCTATAACTATTTCTTGAGAAGACAGTGTAAATGTTGATTGAAGAAATACCTGATTGGATTATTCATGGAAATATATGAATAAATCTAGTAGCCAAAAAAGTTTTAATTATAAATTTGATGAACTAGGTTGCTTCCCTATTTATTTGACAGTTAAGAGTGAAAAAACTTGAAAAATAAATAAAAATGTCGCTTATGTTAAAGTTGTGAATTTACCACCTAAGGTTTCATGATTAACAGTGACAACTATAGATCAAAATGCAGATCCCGTAATAGTTAAAGTAATTGCAAATAATCCTGTAGATGAAGATTGAGTTATTGTTTCATATTTATGGTATTATTACTCAGATACCGATCCTGAACCTCAGGATTATAGAATAACAAAAACTCCTACTTCAACTTTTGTATTACCGAAAGTACATTGAACATATTATTTTGTATTGATTGCAGAAGACTCGAATTGAGCAAAAATAAATACATCTGAGAACTCAGAAGAACAATACCCTATCACTTTAGACTCAGACAATATAAATACTCCTCTTATATCTCTTTCAGTAAATAAAACAACAATAGCAACTTGAGATGAAATACATTTTAAGGCATCGACAAAAAATATATTCTGAACAGATATTACAAATAAAGTTGAATATAAATGGGATTTTGATTGAGACTGATTCTATGAAGAAACAACTTCAAATCCTAAAATCAGCCATAAGTATACCATTCCATGAAATTTTAGCTTTAAAGTTAAGGCAACATACAAAGGAATTTCAAATACGAAATTCCAAATGATCACAGTAAAAAACGTACTTAAACCAAATTTTGAATATTTTGCTGTTTGAAATAAATTAATTCTTTTAAATACGTCTGAATGATTATATACTTCAGCTAATTGGGATTTATGAAACTCAATTAAATCTACAAATAATGATTATTTTATTTATGACTCAACTGAAGGTCAATTTCCTAAAAATGTCACTCTTAAGATTTCTGATTGAACTGAATCAAAAGAAATTACAGGAACAGTAAAAAAAGATGTTGTTAATAAATTAAAAGTTGGAAAAAATCAAAATAATTTAATATATTTCACATTTCCTGTATCAAAAAATAATATAATAGATGTAAAAAGTCCAGATGATAAAATCTATATATATCTATGAGAATCAAAATGAAATATTTCAAAATATTGCATAGATTCTGATGTTTCTCTTGATTCAGACTTAAATTGATCAAGTGATGATGATTGTGATAACAAATGAACAGGATCATTCGAAAACTGAGAACCATTTGTATTGAAAAATCTTAATGTAACAACAAGTAGTAAAACTATTAAATTAGCTATTTATGATTGAGACAAATTAGTAGAACAAAAAGATCTAAAGCTTAATTTCACTTATTTTAAATGAATTAGCGGTTCTACTGAAATCAAAGAAGATAACAATATTGGAGATGCTGATAAAGCTATTTTGGAGGAAATCAAGAATCTTATAAAAAAATCACCCGAAGCGAACAGATTAAAAATGACACAATATTTTTCTTTAATACAAGAAAATTGGTTTGACGACAGAGAAAAAATAAAATCAATAATTG
>CAYWJC010000208.1:0-4123 GCA_964458505.1 uncultured Candidatus Peribacteria bacterium
CCTACGAATTCATCAACGCTATATAATACCAACTCAAGTACAACAAGTTGTAATTACAAATGTTCAACCAATTTTCATACTGAAAATGCATGAGCAAGTTGTATATCAAATACAAGGTCTTGTGCAATTACAAACTGAAATTGATCTCAAACTTGGTGATGAAGCTCTTGGGGAACCTGTATTGTGGTCAGTTGTGATTTTTGATATGTGGTAAACGGCAATAGCTGTACTTTTTCTTGATCTCAGGCTGACGGAACAGCATGTACTTTAAATAATCAATGTAGCAGCGGAAATTGTTTTTGATGAATATGTTGAACGACATCATGTTTGATAAACGTAAATTTGAATTGTGATTTATGAGAATGTGGATGTAATTATGGTAATAAGACAACAGATAATTATGGATGTGGTACTTCTGATTGGACTTGTGTTTGAAATAATTGAGTTACAGTGAATTGTGAAGCATCAAATGATTGTTGGTAATAAATAACAACTACTAATTATTTTCTTGAAAAAAACCATTTATCAATATAATCCCCATATTATTTTTTAATTTATTGTTATGAGTCATATTTATGTAACTGGACACAAAATTCCTGATACTGATTCAATTATTTCTGCAATAATTTTTTCAGAATATTTGAATCAAAAATGAATTGAAGCAAAAGCTTATAGACTTTGAGAACTTAATAACGAAACAAGATATATTTTAGAAAAAGTTTGAATAAGTGAACCTGAATTATTGGTAAATATAGAATCATGATCAAAAATGGCATTAGTTGATCATAATGAAAAATCACAAACCATAGATAATATCGATGAGCTTGAACTTGAATATATCGTAGATCATCATAAAATCTGAAATCTATCAACAAATAATCCGATATTCATAAGAACAGAAAAAGTTTGTTCTACTAATTCTGTTTTATTTAAAATGTTCAAAGAATCAAATTTAGTAATTTCCAAACAGTATGCTACTTTAATGCTTTCTGCAATATTGTCTGATAGCCTTGGCTTTAGATCTCCAACAACAACTCCAGAAGATAAAATAATCGTAGAAGAATTGAATGAGATTGCTTGAATTTCTGATTTGGAATCATTTGCTATGGATATGTTCAAGGCAAAATCTGATTTATGAGATATCAGTATCGAGGATCTCATAAAAATAGACTACAAAGAATTTGAATTCTGAAGTAAAAAAATATGAGTCTGAACTGTAGAGACTACCAATCCGGATTATTCGCTATCCAGAAAAAATGAAATAATCGAATGAATGAAAAGGATAAAGAATGAATTTAGCCTTGATTTTATTATGCTTTCTATTGTTGATATCATAAATGAAAAAAATATAACAATTATACCTGGCGAATCAGAATCAATAGTTTTAAATGAAGTATTTTCTACTAAAGAAGAAAATAATTTGGTTGATTTATGATCTCGTATTTCAAGAAAAAAACAAATAATTCCTCAATTGACTGAATATTTCAACAAATAGCAATTCAAATCAATTTTTTTTGTTAACAATCATATTTTCAACCCAAATTAAAACTTGATTACGATAGAAAAATCATTATATTGGACTTATTAAAAATTTATATTTAATAAGTCTTTTTTTATGACAAGAATGCGAAACAGGGAAGTAAAACAAAATTACTCATCTTTTATATTGCCTGTTATTATAGCACTTAGTGTGATTATCCTTATAATTAAAATGTTTTTTTGATGAGCAAGCAGCAATTCATCAAGAACTTGAAGTTATGTTAATGTAATACCAAATCAAGATAAGTCGGAAATTTACATATTTATGTCATGAGATTCTAAAAAACAAATTGATTGACAAGAAAAAATGTTTTCAACTGACAATAAGGCTCAAGTAAAATTATGAGAGGCAAAAATTACAATAGAAAATAATAATTCAAATATTTTTCTTGATAAATTAGGTGAATTGAAATATGAATGACTTAATGATGGAAAGCAAACTTTCAGTTTATTGACATCTAAATTATGGGCTGAAGTCAAATCTTCTAATATAGAGTTTAAATTAAAAAATATTGTAATCAATCCTGATGAATCTTCAGTTTTAGCTTTCAATCAAAATGCAATTGCAAGCACTGTTTATGTGCTTAAGTGAAAAACTAATGTTAAATTAGGCCAAAATGATTCTAATAGTGAAAAAAACATTGATTTGTGAGTATGACAAAAAATGACAATCATGAATAATGACCTTAATGATGAAAATCTAAACTTAAGCGACAAGATCGAGCCAATTGATGATATTTTCAAAACTGAAGATTTTTTCGTTAAGCATAATTGAAACTCTTATCTTGAATCTAACTCTTTAAGTGGAACCCTAACTTGATCATGAAACATGTTATCATGATCATTGAATCAAAAAAATCAAAAAGTAATTGTATTCAACAATCCTCTTGATGAGTCTTCTATTGATTGATCGAGTCTGGATATTGATTGAAAGATAATTTCAGTCGATGTTGAAAAAATAACAATCAATGACAAAGAAGTTTCTATAAATAAAGAAGAAAGGACATTTGCATTAAACTGATTTGAACTTGATGATAAAATTAACAACCTTGTCTATAAGTCATATGATAAGGATAATAATTTGTTGGCAAAATGAGTTATTGTGGTTTATTCTTCATGAAAAACACCTAAAAAAGAAGATGAAAAACCAACAGTTACGACTTATCCTATTTCTGATAAAGATTTTAAGATACTAGAGCCGTTAGATAACCCTTTTAAGACAACTGATAATATCGTAAAAATTTCATGACAAGTAAATAAGTGAGTTGTAAAATTTATTACAATTAATTGATTCAGACTTACAAAATTTCCACAATTTGCTTCAAATTGGTATTATTTTGCAAACAAAGATTATTGAACAATGAATGACTGAATAAATCTTTATACAATCAAGTATTATTGAAAAGATGATGAATTACTATCTACAAATTTATTTACAATAGTTAAAGAATCTTCTATAAAAGAAGAAATCGAGCAGATTCAAGCTCCGGCAACTTCCACTTGATCTAATAATTGATAAATCATATCAAAATGATTAATAAAAATTGAAATTCTATAATTGAGGTTATTCTAGTAATTGTTATAGTGACAATTTGAATAATCTGAGCTTATGGAGTCCTAAATAGCTGACAAAAATTAGCTGTAACTTCAGAAAACAAAATAAAAGCAATAAATATAGCTAGAGAATGAATGGAAGCTGTTTCTAATATTCGCGATACTAATTGGGTTAAGTTTCCGAGCGATTATTCAAATTGTTGGGCAACCAAAGATTATAATTGAAATTGCATATGAAATTCAACCCCTCCTTTTATATCGAGTTGATCATATATACTTATCCAATCGTGAGCCTTGTGGTATTTGACATGATTAACTGCAAATGCTGATACATTAAGCTGGTCTGGTTACATGCAGAAATTCCCAGTATATTTTGATGTAGAGTGACTTATAAGTCAAAATTTCAATACAACACAAATATGTTCCAATACTAAAAGTGCATCTTGCAAATCGATTTTCACTCGAGAAATAAAAATAGATTTAAATGTACCTAATTCTAAAATGAAAGTAAATAGTATCGTTAAATGGTATGACTGATCAAAAAATGTTTGACCACATATTATTGATCTTGAATCCACTTTAACAAATTGGAAGAAAAATCTTTATTAGATAATTGTTTCATTAATCCATGACTCGTATTCTTCATTTGCTTCGACTTCAATTTTCATAATACAAGGAATTTTATAAGAATGAATTACTTTAATTTCATTCTTTAATTTTCCCCAATTTCATTTGGCCGTTTTTAATATTGATACCGTTTCAGATGAATTTTCTATGTTACCATTCCACCAATAAGCATTTTCTACCGGAAATAAATTGTAGCAAGCGATTAATTTTTTGTTTAGCAAAATATCACAAATTTTTTTAGCTTCCTCATTGCTTGGATGAGTGACATAAACTGCTATAAATGACATATTTGTAAAAATTAATTAATAAAGTCATTTAAATCCAGGAATTCAATTTCTTCTCTTGTTGATTTCAGGTCACTGAATGTAAATTCCTGGGTTTTATCAAGAAACGATTGTATTAA
>CAYWJC010000209.1:0-7152 GCA_964458505.1 uncultured Candidatus Peribacteria bacterium
TTTATTTCATCTTTTGTAAATTTATAATTATTTAATATATATTCAAATTGACTATTCAATATGCTTAAAGTAGTTGCGAATGTAATATAATCAGGCAAATATATATCTCAATTTAATACATTATGAGATAATTTATAATTTTGTGAAAAATAATTCACAATCTTTTTATTATCTCATTTTTCAAGATAATTTATAAGATAATATGATGATGTTTTTGTGTCTGGAATTATTGATTGCACCAAAGAATGATCTCAAATATCTCTTTTATATTTTTTATTTTTATTTATTAGTTTTAATGTATCCATTCTTAGATTAGTTTCCTCTAAAATTTTCCCAGTATTTGTTAATGTGTTTAAATAATTATTTAAACTTAATCAATTACACAAATCTTCATTTGGAATTAAAATATAGCAATAAAATATGTTTTCATATTGAGGTTTACTTTTTTGAAACTGTTCTTCATTTAGTTTATCAAGTTTTTGTTTATTTTTTCAGAAAGCTGTTTTATTGTCAAAATAATTTTTATCGTTTAATGATTTCAAGTAAAAATAAATATTTTTTTTATCACTTATTTTTTCATTTTGATATTTTGTAATTAATTGATTATCGTTTACTTCTTTTAATTCAAATAAATCTTTGTTAAAATGCAAAAAATAAAAAAGAAAAAAAGATATTAAAAATATGCTTCAATACAAACCCAAGGCTAAAAGTATATATTTTTCCTTTTTTCTTATAAAGTAAAAACAAATCAAAGAAAAAAATAAAGTAAAAACAATTGTTATGTAATTCCAATTTTGAATTCATGGAAAAGGTTTTGCTATTTTCAATATATGTAAAACTAACAATCCCAATCCTGACAATAAGGTTAAAGTTAAAAATAAATATAAGAAAATCACATTAAATATTTTATTTATTATATCTCTCATAAAAATTGTTTATTTATTAATTACATCCTCACATCACATTTCTCAACATATTTTTCAGCTATTTTCTTCATCGTGAGAAGTTCCTGAGAAGTAAAGCTTTCGGCCTCAAATCTATCATTTAATCTTATTTTTGGCTGGTAATTCTGCAGAAAATATTTTTTAGCTCTAGAGATTATTTTTGCCATTTCTTCAATATCATCTTCGCTGTGAGTTCATTTAGCGATTGTCGACCTGAATTCATAATCGATTTTTCATTCAAGCAAAAGATTTATAGATTCTAGAATATCTTCCGGATTAAATTCAGAATTCACAATGTCATTATATTTTTCCAAAGGATTTTTAATATCCATTGCGACATAATCTATTATTTCATCTTCTATCATTTTTCTTATCAGGTCCGGATCCCGTCAATTTGTGTCTATTTTGACAAGGTATCACATATCTTTGATTTTTTTTGCAAAATCATAAAGGTCTTTCTGTAAAGTTGGCTCTCAACCAGAAATGACAACTCAATCAAGAAAACCTTCTCTGGTTTTTAGAAAATTAAAAAAGGCTTCTTCTGTAATCAGATCGTTTGCAACAACTTTAACATGTTCTGGAAGGACAAACTCATAATTATGGCAATAATGACATCTGAAATTACATCAAAGGGTAAAAATGATTGTCGAAACTTTTCCTGGATAATCAAGCAAAGTTGTTTTTTGTATTCAAGATATTTGCATATTTTAATTTTATGTCTTATAAGAGCTGTTTTTGTAAATTCATTAAAACATCCGGCTTTATGCAGATTGTTCTAGAAATCATATTTCAAACTTCTTCATTAATCATTAACTCTGGATTTTTTGAAATTGATAAAAATACCAACTCTCAAGTTTTGGTTATGATTCAGCTTATAATCTTATTATACTCATATGCTATTAAAATAAGATCCTCGACTTCTATTGCTGTAGGTTTTACCTTAATTAGTCAATGTGATTCTTCATTATATAATTCAGGATTTTGTGCCTGCATATCTTAAAATTTATAGACTAAAAAAGCCCGAAAAGAATTCGGACCTTCAAAATTACCCATGAATTATTCATGGTAGACAAGTTGTACAAACATATTTATTTTCTCAATCTTTTTCAATTGAAACTAAAACTTTATCGAACGATGTATTGTTACAAATAAAGCACTTATTTTCTGTTTTTTCCATATTATGCATTTGCAAATTCTTCTATAAATCTTGAGTTACAAGTCTTTTCTTCTATAAAATAAGTTCTTGAGTAATATTCAGATTTTTTTCAGATATTGAATTGACTAACTGGTCTGTGGTAACCCATAACACGAGTATAAATCTCACATTTTTGTCTTTTTGGCATAATAACAAAGTTAATAAAATAAAAAATTAATTATTTTGCAGACGCATTGCGTCAAGTTTTACAGGATTATCGGTATATGCTTCACGAAGATTAATATCAAATCTATCTCATTTATATCCGAGCTCTTCATCGCATTTCGGACAATAATCATATTCTCATGCTATATATCAATGTTTCGGACATATTGAAAATGTCGGAGAAATAGTGATATATGGTAGTTGGTAGTTTTCAATTACTTTCTTAACAAGATTTTTACATGCTTTTGAATTTGATATTCTTTCACCCATATACAAGTGTAAAACTGTTCAACCTGTATATTTACATTGAAGATCATTCTGATACTCTAGAGCCTCAAAAACATCATCTGTAAATCATACTGGTAGCTGTGAAGAGTTTGTATAATATGGAGCGTCTGGAGTTCAGGCTTGAATAATTTCAGGCATTTGTTTTTTGTCCTCTTTCGCAAATCTGTAAGTTGTTCACTCTGCCGGAGTCGCTTCAAGATTGTATAGGTTTCAAGTTTCTTCTTGATAAGCTTTTAATTTTTCTCTCATGAATTCCATGATTTCAGTAGCAAGCTCTAATCAGGCTTTTGTTGAAACATCATCTTTTCAATCAGTAAAATTAAGAATCGCTTCATTCATTCAATTAAGTCAGATAGTTGAGAAATGATTTCTGAAAGATTTTAAATACCTGTTTGTATAAGGATAGAATCACCTTTCCAGCCATTTAGATATTTCTTCTCTTTTAAGTTCAAGTGATATTTTTGCTAAGTCCATAAGATGACTGACTTGTTTTTTGAATCATTCGATATCTCATTTGTTGTTATACCCAATTCTGGCCATATTTAAAGTGACAACTCAAATAGATCAAGTCATCTCAGCCGAACCGAAAAGCCCATTTCATCTTTTTAATAATTCTTTCAAATCAAGCTGAAGTCTGCAACACATAGATCTGACAGCTCCTGGAGTATATGCATCTTTATTTGTGATCTTATCGACTTTTCAATCTTCTCTTTTAACTTTTTTAAATTGAGATCATACAAAATTTTGAAAGTAAGGAAGTCCGTATTTCGCAGTCATTTCGAAAAGTAAATCAACATTTTCTGATTCCCATACGAAATCTTCTGTAATATTATAAGTTGGTATAGGGAAAGTAAAAACTCTTCCTCTATAGTCTCATGCAATATATACTTCGATTAAAACCTTATTTATAAGATCCATTTGTTTTTGAAGTTCTCCGTATTTTTTCTTGTAAGGAGCGTTCTCATATCATCATAAATACAATGCTTTATCCTTAAGGTCTTCTGGACATACCCAATCAAGAGTAATATTTGTAAATGGTGTCTGTGTTCCCCAACGAGATGGAACATTAAGTCAGAAAACGAAGTTTTGAAGATTTTGCAAAACGTATCTATAAGTTTTTTCATCTATGAATTTTTGCTTTTGTTCAGGTGAATCAAATTTCATTCCATATTTTTCAATATCCCTATCTAACTCTTCTTCATATTTATGAACAAAAGGTGCAAGATAAGTATCAAATGAAGAGAAAGCCTGAGCTCAAGCCCATTCATTTTGAAGTGTTCAGAAAAAATTAATCATTTGATTAACAGCACTTTGAAGATTTTTTGGTGGAGAAGATTCGATTCTATTTGGTGCTCAATTAAATCATTCTTCTAGAAGTTGTCTTAAGCTCCATCATGCACAATATCAGCAAAACATATCAAGATCATGAATATGGTAATCTCAATTTCTATGAGCATTTCAAACATCAGCAGGATATACATGAGAAAGCCAATAATTAGCTGTAACTTTTCAAGAAACGTTCAATATAAGTCATCCTAAGGAATATCCAGAATTCGCATTAGCATTTACTCTCCAATCAGTTTGATCAAGATATTCATCCATGGTTTTCCCTACTTCAACAACAACATTCCTATCGCTTCTTGCTTCTGTTCTTTTTTGGCGATAAATAATATAATTTTTTGCAACCGTATCATGTCCATGTTTAATTAAAATTTCTTCAGCCTTATCTTGAATAAGTTCAATTTCTGGAATGTTTTTTCAAGCAACAGTCTCAACCTTTTCTATAATTTCATCTACAAGCAAGACAATGTCTGAAAAGTCAGATCATCCCGATGCCTCAATCGCTTTTTTTAAAGCGTTTTCAATTTTTGACCTATCGAATGTTACAATCGATCAATTTCTTTTTTTTACCTTATAAATTGCCATAATTCAAGAAAACTGATTAGAAAATAAAATTTTTAATAACTATATATGGACATAAGTGATTATGTCTAACCACTATATATTGTATTTTTTTGAAAAAAAGCAAGTTTATTTTTTAAAAATTTTTTTTTAATTCCACACTTAATTTCATCAACAAAACACATATATTAAAAATCAAATATCTTATTTTGACAATGGTAAAAATGCAAATAAATTAAGATTTAATAAATTTAAATTTTACAAGAAAAAATATCAATTTCCTCCATATCCTCAAATATAGAATCAAAACCAACAAATTTTTCAAAAAACAAAGATTTTAAAACAATCTTAAATTTTATTTCTCCTTGAAAAAATATTTATTTTTTTTAAACTCAATTCATCTTAAAAAATAAGTTAAATTTTATGGAAATCAAAACACCCTATATTTGGAAGAATTGAGAGTTAGTAGACTGGGAAGATGCTTTAGATCACCATCTTTCTCACTCTCTGCATTATGGTTGATGAGTTTTTGAGTGAATAAGATTTTACGATACTTTAAAATGACCGAAAATATTCAGACTTAAGGATCATATAGATAGGCTTTTTATTCTGCGAGCGTTGTTTGACTTGAAATTCCTTTTACAAAAGAACAAATAATAGATGAAACTATAAAGTTGCTAGAAAAAAATGAAGAGAAAAACTGATACATAAGGCATATTGTATATAGCGGTTATTGAAAAATGTGATTAAATCCAGCTTGAGCGAAAACAGAAACTGTAATTTCAGTTTGGAAATGGTGAAAATACTTATCTGAAAATCCTATAAAAGTCAGAATATCTAAAATAAGAAGGATACACCCTTCTACAACTGATATGTGAGCTAAAATCAGTTGAAATTATGCAAACAGCATTCTTGTTAGCCAGGAAACAAAAAAGGCCTGATTTGACGAATGATTGCTTCTTGATACTGAATGATTCATTGCAGAATGACCTGGAGAAAATATATTTTTTGTAAAATGAAATGAAATTCATACACCAGAACTTTGAACAATTTTGCCATGAATTACCAGAAATTCAATAATTAATCTTCTTAAAAATGAATTTTGAATAAACGTCATTGAGAGAAAAATAAAACCCAGCGAGCTTTGAGATTTCGATTGAGCATTTTTTACATGAACAGCGGCCGAGGTTACGCCAATTTGATCCATAACAAGTGAAGCTGGAGAAACTTTTTCATTTAATTCATGAAACGATTCTTTAGTTTGAAAAATTAAGACTTTATATTGAGATGTTGTTACTTGAAAAAATGTTAAATATTTGGATTGGTTATTTTAATAATTAAAAAAGTCTGTACATTTTGAGGCTATTTCAAATTTTTCAAACAGGCCTATGTAACAGACTTTTTATTTGTGTCCAATATCCAAACTACTGATATTGAAATCCCTACTACATTTTGGCATTTTTTAAGAGCATTGCCATCTCCTTTTGTAGATTCATAATCAAGTTACGATATCTACAACATTGTTATTTTTTGTAAACACACATTTTTGTTTTTGTTTGAATGTGATATCTTACGGCTAGTAGTTTAACCTATTAAGTAGTAGATAAATATATTAAAACATATAAACTAATTTATGTCAAATATTTATCTACTTTTTTTATATAAAATATTTTAACATATTTATTTTTCCTTGAATTCCCAGCTTCAATCCCAATCTTCTATCGGATTCAAAATCAAATCGTCGCACCTTTTTATAAAAACTTCAGAAGTATAGTCTCATAAATTTTTAAGCTTTTGGAAAATTACTTTTGCTTCGATGAAATTTTTATTGAAATAAAGCTCGAGTCACTTTTCAAAATCTTTCAGTAAATCCAGTAATTCTTGAGATATTTGATTTCTGAAATCAATTAGTTCGTAAATTGTAACGATTTTCTTTTTTCATTTTACTTTTATCTTATCAAGCTTTCTGAAAACAAATTCATTTTGGGTTTCATTTATTACTGATTCCGACACACAGATTTTTGTCCTATAAAACTTATTGATTGATTCAAGTCTTGATGCTAAGTTAACATTATCTCAGATTGCTGTATATTCTATTTTATTTCATAAGCTTCCTATATTTCAGATTATCGCATCTCATTTATTTATTCACATTCTCACTTTTAAATCAAATCAATATTTCTCTTTTACTGCTCATCCTATTTTATCGATTGCCTTTTGTTGCTCTAGTGCCGCAATGCATGAATTATAAACCTGATGTTTCTCATTTGAAAATGTTCACCATAAAGCCATTACTGCATCTCATTCATATTTATTTATAAATCATTTATTTTCAATGATGATGTCCGAAACTTCTTTCAAATATTTTTTCAAAAATTCCATGAGTTCATGAGGATCAAGTTCTTCTGATAAATTTGTAAATCACTCAATGTCTGAGAAAAATATAGTGATTTCCTTTTTGTCTCATTTTAAATCTAATTTCTTATAATCACTCAAAACTGTATCTACCAGATCCTTTGCCAAATATTGGCTTAATGCATTTTTTAAAATTCTTTTTCATTTATCTTCATAAATATAACGGTATAGATTGACCAAAATGAACGATGCAAAAATTGAAATATAAAAATATACTGGCAATGAAAAGATTGTATTATACAA
>CAYWJC010000210.1:0-3395 GCA_964458505.1 uncultured Candidatus Peribacteria bacterium
TTTTCATATTATTTATTCTTACTACAGCATACTGTAATACTGTAGCAAGCTTTTTATTTCTTTTGTAATGTTTAAGGATTCTAAAGATGGAATTTCAATGGGAATATATCTGATAGCAACAGAATATCATTTTGAATCATGAAAAATATTTACCCTGAATTTAGCTTCTCAGAGAGCATAAGAAAAATCCTTTTCGAAATTTTCAATGAAAAATTCAAATCATTCCTGTCATATCATTTCTTTTATAATTGATCAAATTTCATCTTTTTCAAGAATTCAGTATTTTTCCAAATATTCGATATTTCAATCATGTTTTCTTACATATGGAGCCATTCATGAACATAAATGTATATCAGGGATTTGGGTCTTAACCATATCGAGAAGTAAAGATTGAAATTTTTCAACTATTTCCTTATTGTTTCCCATTATTTTAAATTTAAAATTATTTGAATCAATCTTATCACATTTTTCTTTTTAAATCAAAAATAGAATACTTGAAAAAAACTTAAAAATGAATACAATGTTAAAACCTTATTTCTTATCAAAATTATATGAAAAATAAAAATCTTTTTATACTATGACTTTGATATTTAACATGAGTTGCTATTGCAACCAAATTCATAAAAAAAGACAATAAGAAAAAATTTGAAAATAAGTTTGAGGAATTCAAATCTGATTTTGTTCAAGTTCATAAAGACTTGTATAATTATCTAAATGAAAATCTGCTAACTGAAGAAAATAAAAAAATCATAAATGAATATAAACAAAAAATTTATAAAGAAGTTGATTTATTTAAAGCTGATGCTGAAAAATATATTTCCGACTTAAAAGAAAAATGAGAATGAAAAAAAGATGAATTAGAAAAAGAACTTAAAAAGATATATGAAAAAAGGATGGATTATTTAGAAAAAATCAAAACTCAAGCTTATGATTTATATGATGAAGTCAAAGAGGCTGTTTTAGAAAAAGTCGAAGAAGTCGAAGAAAAAATGAAAGAAACCTATTCTGAAACAAAAAATAAAACAAAAAAATAATACATATTTACCATAATTAATTTATATTTTAATTTTGCCATTTTTTTATGACAACAAAAGACGAAAACCAAATCGAAAACAAAAACGAAGACACAAATGATTTCGAATCACTTGAAAATGAGATAAACGAACTTAAAAACAAAGAACAGGAAGAAATAGAATGAGATTTTACCAAAGCAGTTTCTGAACTTAATCTTCTGAAAGATTCTTTAGCCAGAGCTCAAGCTGATTATCAAAATCTATTAAGGAGAGTTGAGAGGGATAAACTTGATATGTGAATATATATAACTTCGAATGTTGTATTAAAAATACTTCCATTTGTAGATAATCTTGAAAGATTGATTTCAGTAACTCCAGAAGATCTTCAATGCGGTTCCCTTTTTGAATGAATAAAATCCACTTATTCAGGAATAATCAAGACTCTTGAATCAATGTGAATTAAATCTTATGACTCAATCTGACAAGAAGTCGATGCCAATCTTCATGAAGTTATGAGTCAATTACCATGAAAACAATGAGTAATAATTCAAGAATTTGAAAAGTGATACAAACTTCAAGATAAAATCATAAGACATGCAAAAGTTATTGTAGGAAACTGAGAAGAATAGCAAATGTCGAAAATAAAATCTCCCATTGGGAGATTTTATTTTGAATTCTAATAAATTAATAATTATTTTGACCTTTGCTGAAAAATTATTATAAATAGGATAATTTAAAATATTATAACTAAAATAATAAAAAATGCACTGATCGGTTCTGAAAAATGGATATTCTGAAGAAAATAATTTAATACCAAATTTTTGATGTCTAGATCTTGCAACTTCAATATGAAACATAGTTAAAAGTATTCTATCAAAAAGAAAGGATATTTTAGATGAATTTTTCTTTGAAACATATTTAATGATTTTTCAAAAGATTTTAGTAAGAGCATTTACGATCGATAAAATTTGTCTTCCTCTTGCTACAAATACCCAAGAAGATGAGAAATGGTCAAATATAATTTCTACTGTGATATGGAATTGAAACAATGAAATCGAATATGTGAATTACTGATATATAAAAGCAACTTGACTTGATAAAATATCTAATGGGCAATGGGAAAAAGTTTTATGATCAGAAAAATCACAATTAAACATTCTTGAAAAAATAAAATTACTTTCAAAAACAAAAATTATCCATAAAAAATATTGAGAGATAAATATGCTTTATGCTCTTATTTATGATGATGAAACTCTTGAAAGGGTTGTTTGTAAAGTCAACTCTCTTGAAAAATGACCTTGATATGTTGACGAGCATTTCAAGATGAAATTAACCTGAAGAACTCTCATTTGGAATACAATCAAAAATCAGAAATTCGGTTGATCTGTGAGAACATGATTAGATGTGACAGATATTGAATGATTTAATGATTTATTGAAATCCAATACTTCATGAGAATCTAATTTCAATTTTCAAAAAAACGTAACAAGTTTCCAAAGATGAATAATGAAAACATTGGAAGATATGTGTAGTGCTTCAATTGAGCTTTTAATTTTTGATCAAACAAAAGAACAAGAAGAATTATTTTCTAATATTGATATAAGAACTATTGACGAACAAAAAACAGCTTTTTTTGAAAAATTCAAACAAAGCATAGATTCCATTGAAAACATTGATTTAAAAAAACGTTTTTTTAAAATTATAAATTGCTATACAAAAATTAAACCAGATACAGAAGATGACGATGAGAGGATCAGATTGGAAAATATAGAAAAAATCAAAGAAGAAATCATTAAATCGTGTCTTAAAGAGTTTTGATTAACCCAAGAAATTAAAAACAATATAGCGAAAAAATTAAATATCTGACAAGACAGCCTAAGATGACTAAGCAAAGAAGATAATAAGAAAATCCAAGCTTTTGCATTAAAAAATGAAAAAGTGTTGGACTCTTTCCAGAAAAAAGCTTTACAAAATGTTTTTGAGATAATAGAGAATATCATTATTTTAGAAAAAAAATTTGAAGAATTGGATAAATACGCAACAATTTGAGATATTATAGTTAATTTTTGACCCATTCTTGTTCATTTGGTTCATAATAATGAATATTTTCATAATAAAAAATTTACTGATGTTATACAATTAACAAATAGAGAAATTGATAATTTGATTGTGATGTGATCATTTTGATCTAGAATTTATTGAGATTGAAAATTTGAGTGATTTCTATCTTCAATAGATAAACTACCAAAATGAGAATCGTTAACAAATAATGCTATAATAAAAAGGCAAAAGGATTGAGATCTTGTAGATGTTCTTTTAAATTGACACAAGTGCAGCAATGCATGAAGTAAAGTGTTTGTTTGAATAACGACTTCTCCATTG
>CAYWJC010000211.1:0-1578 GCA_964458505.1 uncultured Candidatus Peribacteria bacterium
AAGAGGGGATTTCGATAAAAGAAAAAAACTAATAGAAGAAGATATTGAGAAAAAATGAAGCCCAGATTTGGAAACAATGTTTTTATGATCAAAATCTGAAATATTTAAAAATGCTTCAAAATTTCTTAATCCGATTTTTGATGAGAAACTAAAAAAATATGAGAACAAGTTAACTTTGATTCAAAAAGATAATATTAAAATATGAATTACAGACAGAATCTTAAGACAATGAGCAAATAATATATTGATTATTTTGGCTCGCTGATTTGATTCGATTGCTAAAGATTTGAAAGATTGAGAATATGTGAATGCCTGAGAAAAAATAACTTCTTGAAGTAAAGAAATATTAGGTTTTAAAGAGAAAATGGAAGCAATAGTAGATTTGAACCTTAAACCTATTTATCTTTTGTTAGATTTTGAGAATAAATCTGAATTCCTTGATAATTTACTTTTAAATCCACAAGAAATTTCTAATTATAATTGAGATCAAAAACAAATTAAACCCTTAGAAAAGCAAGAGTTATTAAATTTTATATTAGAATCAAATAAAAATGTTTTGAATAAGGAAAAATCAGTTTCACAGGTTATTACTTCCGTTGATAACTGATTAGATTTCCTTTCTGTAGTGCCAGAAAAACTTCAGAGCTTATGATTAAGCGTTATTTCTTGAATATTAAAATTTCTAGCAAAATTATGATTAATATCAGAAAAAACATCAAATGATCTTGTTGAATCAATTTGAGAATCTCTTGTTTATAGAAAAAGCATATTCAAATTAAAATGATATTGAATCGCAATCAAAAATTGAGAAGTGGTTAATTGAAAAAATGAAAACGAATGAGGAATAGGTTTATTGAAAGATAAGGATTTATCATGAATAAAACATAAAGATTTAAAATGATTTTTTGATCATTGTAAGAGCTTGAACATTGATGTTAACGGTGAATATTTCTGGAATTCAGTTTTTACTTGAAAACCATGATTGAAATCAAATGAAAATTGAGAGGAAAAAAACATTACTTTTAATTTTGGAATATCTGAGAATGATTTTTCAGACAAGAAGCCCAAAGATAGTTTTTTTGAAAAACTTAATTCATCAAAATCAGGCAATTCTCAAGTTGAAAACAGTTCTTTGAAAACAGTTGAAGAAAAAAAACCCGAATCAATTAGAGTTGAGGATTTACAAAGATATAAAGAAATATCTGAGGGTAAGATAATTAATATGAAAATAACAAATTTAATTTCGTATTTAACTTTAGATGATTTTTCAAATGAAGATAATTCGCATATAGAAAAGATATTAAATAAAAGAAAAACAATTGAAAATTTAGAAAACAAGGCACAGATAATATTGCTTTTAAAAATTTACAGAAATTTAATAAAAAAACTTGTTCAAAATTGAAAATTTGATGAATTTAAAAATCTCTGTGCTTTGGAAAATAAAGATTGAAATATAAATTTTAAAGATATCTCTTACAGAAGAAAATCCTTAATTATGCTTGCAACCCAAATAGATATTAACGATAAGCAAATTGAAACTCAAGAAAATATTGATTCCTCCAAAAAAATAAGAAATGA
>CAYWJC010000212.1:0-11201 GCA_964458505.1 uncultured Candidatus Peribacteria bacterium
TCCGTTTCTCAACTCACTGTAGCTACCGCTACAGCTCCTTTCGATACTCATTTTTCGTCCAAATATCTTTGTTTAAATGAATTTTAGATTAACTATTATATAATTTTAATAATGGATTTAACTTTAATAAAAATCAGAAAAGCCATTGAGCAGGATTATAAATACTGTTATAGATTGACTAAGATTAATATGTTAGGATATTTTACAAAATATTGGGGAGGATGGAAATCAGAAAATTTTCTCAAAAATTTTAATCATTCAGAAACAAATATTATTTTAAAAAATGATAGAAGAATTGGTTATTATGTAATTAAAAATAAATCAGATTATTATTATTTAGATAATATTCAAATATCTCCTTTAATGAAAGGCAAATGAATCGGATCGTTTATTATGAAATTAATTGAAGAACAGATCATTAAAACAAAGGCCAACATAATAAGATTAGAAGTCTTCAAAGATAATCCTGCAAAAAAATTATATGAAAGATTCGATTATAAGATAATCAAAGATAATTGAGCATCTGTGTTGATGGAAAAAATTTTAAGTAAATAAAAAAACTATTCTTAATTGAATAGTTTTTTTTGTTCTTCAATTATGGTTTTATAATTCTTTCCTTCTCAAAACCAATTCCATCTCATTATATCAAGATTTGTTTTATTTCCGGTATTTATGAAAGGATTTTTCTGGATTTCAAAATGAAGATGATAATCCTTGTATTCCTTGTCTGGAACTCATGTTTTATCAATAGTTCAAATATATTCTCAGGCTTTGATAAATTGTCATTCTGATAAGCTTGCTCATATATCTCATAAATGAGAGTAAAAAGTTATATTTCCATCAAAAGTCTTTATCCAAACCTGATTTCATCTGTAGATATCAAGATTTAGGAGTTTGTCATCAAAACTAAGATTTCATCTTTTTATATTTGAAAAATCATTCCATGAAAAATTCCTTTTGATTCTTAATATTATTCAGTCTCACAAAGCTTGTGTAGGTGTTCATCGTGAAGCTAAGATATCGTATCAATGATGAATTCCGTCAGTCACATCTTTTCTGTATCACCTTCACGCATTAGGAACTAGAGATCTTGATAATGGAAGTCCTTTTCATTTAACGGGAGTCACATATCGGAAATTGGTCCTTTTTTTCAAGATATAAGATAAGATATTATTTTCATATTCTAAAAAATTCATCTTATAAACCTTTTCAATCATTTTGATTCTTGAATTTAAATCTTTTTCCTGTTTTAATTTAAAGATTTCATTGTCTAATTTATGTACTGAGAATTTATTTTCTTCGGTTTTTTTCTTGATATCATCACTTTTTAAATCCAAAAGCTTATTTAGGATTTTAGGATAACTAGAAATATTGATGTTATACAAAGTGTCTGTATAGATTATATCTCAATTTTTTAGATAAATTTTGTTGTCTGTACAATTGCTATCATTGACCAATATTTTTATGATTGTAATATTTCATTCTGATGATTTGTTTTTATACAGAATCTCCTGAGCTATATTACAGCTTGAAAAAATTTTTGGATTGATAAAATCAGCTCAAGTTTTTACGATAAAAATATTTGAATTAAGCTTATCGTTTCAACTTATTGTGTTTTGATTCAAAGAAGATATGATTTTGCTTTCTCAATCGCTTTTTTCATAAATATCAGCAGAATTTATGCTTAATGGAAAAATTCAAAATGTTATAAGAAATGATACTGCAAAGATATTTGCAATTTTCATATTAAAATTATTCAAAATAATATTAATTTAATTATAAAAATTAAGCTTTAAAGTCCAATTTAAAATCAGTAAAAAGCTATCATAATTTTCTTTTTGTTTTTGTAAAAATGCCAGTTTCTGAATTAATCACTTCATAATACATATCATTTTTCAATTTTTTCCAAAATATTTTTTATTAATAATTTAAACTTTTCTTTTTATGTCTATAATTTTTTATGATCCTCGTATAATTATTTTTTGTTTTTCAAATAATATCATTAATATCAATATGACTAATGTCAATGCGAATAAGTCCATCTAATGGACAATTTTCATCAAATCTTCTTATTCCCATCATTATTTCATTTATTAAAATCTGATAACTTATTTTAGTTAAAGGCCTTAAGGCATGAGCACCAGAATTAATTTCATTTTCCATATTTTTTAATTAAAAATTACATTTCATCAGGCATATCAATTGCCAAAAGCTCAAATCATTTTTTAAGCATATCCGCAGTTTTCTTGATTAAGTTTAGTCTAAAATCCTTTAAATCAACATTCTGTTCTTCAAGGATTTTAGGAGTATGGACATAGAATGAATTGAATTCAGAAGCTAGTTCATAACAATATTGAGCCAAAATATGTGGTTTGTATTTACTTGCAGTATCAATTATTTTTGTATCGAATTCAAGAAGTTTCTTTATTAATGATTTATCATGATTTGAAATTTTCAATGAATCTCAAAATTTCTTTTTTCAAGAAAACGAAGTTTGATCTAAGATTTTATTTGCCCTAACATAAGCATATTGGATATACGGTCCGCTGTTTCATTCAAAATTAAGAGCCTTATCCCAATCGAATACCACATCTTTTTCACGATCTTGAGAAAGATATGAATACTTTATCGCTGCTATTGTTATGGATTTTATATTTTTTTCAGATAGAATTCTTCATTTTTCTTTTAATATTTCATCTGTCCTCTTGTATCATTCTTCAATTAGGTCTTTCAAGAAAATTACAGTTCATTTCCTGGTCGACATTGCTCACTCCTTCAATTTTATAAATCAATTAAAAGCATGATATAATTCGATATTTTCCAATTCTGGCCAAGCTTTTTTTGCTATCCAGAAAGCCTGTCTAAGATGTAACTGCTGTCTAACGTCAACATGATAAATTATTTTTGAAGTATTCCATCAGTTTGTTATTCTATATTTTATACAAGCCAAATCAGAAGTAAGATATAAACCTGTTCAATCTTTTTTCTGTAAAACACAAGATGGCATTTTTGTCTCCTCAGGAAAATTCACTCAAACGCTTCAATCATCATTTTTAGTTGCAATTCATATATCAACAAGCTCTTTTACAATATCTTTCATATTATATTCTAGATTTGGATATTCTTCATTATTCGGACGAGGAAGATCTAATCATTCATAGAAGCTTTCTCAAATGTTGTATTGAGGTTCTATGTTAAGTTCTTCTTTAAGTTGTTTTGAAACTTCAGAAATTGAAATTGATGTAAATCTTTTCCATAATTCAACATTTTCTTCATGATGTTTTCTTTCTTCTTCATTAGATAAATCAATTCAGATTCAAGAAAGGTATTGAAATTCTTTTCTTGCTCATTCTTCCCGTTTATTTTTTTCATTTTCAGCATCATTAATTTCTAAATAAAAATGAAATACTTGATAAAGACCTAATATAAAATTTATTCCATCTTTTTTTAATTTTTCATTCTTAAGTTCGTTTATTATTTGTTCATATTTTTCTTTTTCATTTAAAAATTCTTTTAATTCATAAATTTTAACACTTTCTTCTGGAAAATTATCTTCATTAAATAAATACTTCCAACTATAAATCAACTTTCCAAAAATCCCACCCCAATCACCAAAATGCGAATCTGATATTACATTGTATCCAAGATATTTATAAATATTTATGATTGATTGTCCTTGAGATGGAGTGCAAAGATGCCCGATATGAAGAGGTTTTCAAGCATTAGCTCAAATATAATCAACAACAATAGTTTCATTTTTTTTATCTTTCTCATTTATGTCCAGTTTTTCAAACTCATTAATAAAGATATTTTCATTAACGAAAAGATTAACATATCATCCAAGACTTGTAACATTTTCAAAAAAATCAGGATATTTAGAGAATTCATCTTTTAATTCCTGTGATATTTCATTTGGATTTCTTTTTAAAAGCTTAGCAAGTTCAAAAACACTAAAAGCATAGTCTCAAAATTCTGGTTTTGGAGGATTGGTAAGCGATTTTTCAATGTTTTCAAGTTGAATTCAGTATAAATTAGCCACTATATCTTGTATCTTTTTGTTAAAATCTTGCATAGAAAGTTAAAAAATTGTTAAAATTTACTTTTGCAATAGTATCTATTTTGGCAGATTAATCAAATAAAAATTGATTAATTTTTTTGTACAACATTGCTTATTTAAGGGATTTTCGCTGGTTTTTAGATGAAAAATTAAGGTTTTTTTTAGATTGGTAAAAATGGCTTATATAAAGGGTTAATTAAAAATTCATATTATTTACAACATAAATTTAACAATGTTCAATATCAGGTTATTGGGATAAAACGATTTGTATGCTATTATATCTGTGTAAGTTAATCCAAGGCAAATCTGAATAACAATTCTGGATTTACAGATTAACCACAAATGTTCATTAAAATATTGCTCCACGAATAGGGACTAGAAAAACTCATCTAGAAACCCGCTTACAAAAATTTTTCAAAAAATAAAAATAAAAAAATCTATATAAACAAAAATAAAATATAGACCACAAAAAATTGGGAGAAGAATGATAAATTGCTATCAAATGATTGATGTCAGTTTAACATTCTTCTCCCTGCCAAATAAAAACATAAACAGGTCGGGAGAAGATACCTGCAAATAATTTCCAAAGTGGAGCTCCTCGAAGCAATTCGAGTTATCCCCAAAGAGTTAGGGGAACCCACTTTGCGATCAGCATCAATATATGGTCTTTGACCCTTTAGCTTGTATCGTAAAGGGATAAAAATAAGAAGTGACCGGCCTACCAAAGGCTGGCCTTTTTGCTTTAAGGGGTTAAGCTTTTAGCAAATTTTCCTATTTACAATCAATTTTTATATCTTTTTTGAAAACTGCCATTATCTGTCATCAATTAAAAGATCCCCCCCTTCGCGGGGGTTTTCAATGTATGAAGCTGGAGTTATCGATGAGGCTTTGTTGGTCTTGGTGCAATTGTACCAAAAACCAGACCGATAATGATACATGGAATGAAAAACCCTAAAAACATCAAAATCTCGGAACCAGCATCAAGGAATTGTTCCATTTTTTTCTTCATATCCCTTCTCCTTTTATAATGAGTTTTTCTAGAATTTTGTATTTGTTGATATCATTTATATGAAAATCAAAGCCCTTGTCAAGCTTACATATTATTTTGTAATTTTTAAAATTTACGTATAATCGGGTGGTTTAATTTTAATTTAAAACATGAAAAAAATAATATTATTTATATTGATTTTTAGTTTTGGAATCACCTATTGAGATAATTTAAATTCAAATAAAATAGCATTTACGAATAATAAAGTTCAAAACATTTATAATAATATAATCGGCAAAATAGAAAAACAATTGATAAATTTGCATCTATCTAATGATTCAAAGCAGCAATTAAATTTAGAGATACTTAATATTAATGACAATTTCCTTTATTTAGAGAAAGATATACAGGATAAGGACAGGATAAATTGAAAAATACGAATCGAAAATATCTTAAATTCCATTAAAAAAATTAATGACTCAATTAAAAAAAATACTCTAATTGAAATCAAAAATACTTTAAATGATTCAACTAGTCAAATTCAAGACAGCGTATCATGATTAAAATACTGAGAATTAATGTATTATGCTGATTCTTTTGAATGAGCTCATACATCTAATTGAAATATCTTTTCGCAAAAATACTTTTCCGCTGCGAAGTGTTCAACTCCGCTTAATACTTTCACACAAGTGATATTCAATAATAAAAGCCTACTTGTAAAAGTAAATGACAGACCCAGTTGTTCACGATTTCCAAATCTTATAGATATGTCCACTTTGGCATTTGATTTTCTGGCTCAAAGATATCAAGGGACAAAAAAATGAGAATATAAAGAATTAACGAAAGTGGATTCAGATTATTATAAGCATTACATACCTGAAAATTTTTTCAATGATTCCCATGTATTTTTGAACAAAAAAATCCCGAATTCATATATAGCAAATGAAACCTTTAATTTATGAGGAGAAATCTTGAATAATTCAAATATCCTAAAATTAATAATAAATTATCCTTCATGAAAGGAAATAGAATTAAAAAAAGTTGACGTTGAAAAGTATTTTTTGTATTCTATGCCTCTTGATGAAATCTGAAAATACTCCATAAGACTTGAGAATTCTTGAAATATCTCAAAAAGCTTCAATATTCATGTTTTTGATAAAAAAATATTCAATTCAAAAAAAGTTTTTGAAAACAAGATTAATAAATTCAGCAACATTAAAATAGAACATGAGCATATTGCAATGGATTTTGATGCTTATAGGATTCGTTTATGATGAAATAATTTAAACGAAATAATCCTTTCTCAAAATGAAAAGCAATATAGATTTTATGGGATTTGAGATGTTGTATTTTTTAAAGAAGCCTTAAGGGATTTCGATTTGCAAAAAGAAATAAAGATTGAGATTTTGTCATCTAAGACTTTGACCTGATTTTCCCATGATTTCTATACAAATTTTTATGGAACCTTTTCTGGAAATTTTATTTTAAAATAATCAATTAAATTATTAGACTAAAAAACTTAAAAAAACAAAGAGATTTGTGCGAAAAATGAGCATCACAGAGAGTCGTAGCGGTAGCTACGGTGAACGAGAAGCGGAATTTTGAACACAAATGTCGAAGTTATTTTAAGTTTTTTGTCACCATTTCTTTATTTTCTCGTATTAATAGTTATAATTATTAGTATTTTATTCGTAACTATAAAATTATGAAAAATCGATTATATCTTTATTTAACAATATTTTGCATATTTGGATTAAATATGTCCCTTGCATTAGCTGCAACGGGTACATCTGACACACAGATAATTGACCTTGAAAACAAAGATGCTCAAGATCTAAATGTAAATTTTAAGCTGCAAAAATTTAATAGCTGTGAGAATCTGGAAAATGTGATGCTTGATTATTTAAAAGATTATTCTGAAATTTATCCATGATATTTGAGATGAGCTCCAGAAATGCTTTATGATAAATGAATAAGTCCCCCATCTGTATGATGACAAGCTGACGAAAGTAAATCAGCAGTTGCAAATGATGTTGCACAAGACTTTTCACAGACAAATATTCAAGTGGCTTGAGTTGATGAGTCAGATATCATTAAAAATGATGGTAAAAACATTTATTTTTATAACAGCAAAGATAAAAAAGTATATATAACTCAAGCTTTTCCTGCAGACAAATTGACAACTTTAAAAACCATAAAAATACCCGATTCGTATAATAATCCGGAATTATTTATAAATTGAAATAAGCTTACTATAATTTCAACAAAGTATGATAATTTCAATTATAGTTACTATTGGTTCAACAGAAATACAAAAACTGTGGTTATTGTTTATGATATAAGCAATTTAGAAAAATTAAGATTAGATAAATTCTATCAGGTTGATTGAAATTTCGTTAAATCAAGAAAAATCTGAGACTTTATTTATGTTATTTCAAGTTCCAACTTTTCTTTTCCTTACCCTCTTTATTATAGAGAAAATGCAGGCTTGGATGATGCAAAAATTAAATCTGATTTCAATTCATCAAAAGTTTTGCCTAAAAAAGCAGAATTAAGCTATACAACAAATACTAGCTCTCAAAACTTTGTATCGAAATGAAGGACTCTTCCTTATAATCTATCATATAAAACTGCTGGAACATGTAATGAAATCGAATATATCCTGCCTGATAAAAATACTTTAAAGAATTATAATTTTGTTCCTAACTTCGTAACCCTATCAATAATTGATACGAAAAATCCTGAAAATACAGTTAAAAATAAGGTTTTGTTTTGAGATGTCAATGATATATATATGAGTTTGGATAATTTATATATAGCTTCTCATTTATATACACCAAACCCTTTCAGATGTCCTGTGTGAGCTTTTTGTATTCTGCCTTATTATCAAGGTTGAGAAAACACATTGATACACAAAATTTGAATTACCAATGATAAAGCTAGTTATGTTAATTCCACAATTATACCTTGAAGCCCTTTAAATCAATATTCAATGGATCAGGATTCAAATTGATTATTTAGGATAGTAACAACAAAATTTTCTCCTGAAAGCTCCATTAATCTATATATTTTAGATAAAAATCTGAAATCACATTCAAAATTGGAAGATATCGTAAAATGAGAAAATTTCCAAAGCTCAAGATTTATTTGAAATAAATTATATTTGGTATCTTTTAAACAAATCGATCCATTATTCGTGATTGACCTCAAAGATTCTCTTAATCCGAAAATATTGTGAGAATTGAAAATCCCTGGATATTCTACATATTTACATCCATATGATGAAAACCATTTGATATGAATTTGATACGACACAACCACAAATAGATTTTGAGGAACACAAAATTCATGAGTAAAGGTAGATTTATATGATATATCTGATTTTTCAAATCCAAAACAAAAGTACACATTAACATTATGAGATAACTGAAGTTATTCTGAAGCACTTAATAATCCTAGATTGTTCATTTGGAATGCTGGAAGAAACACTTTATTCCTACCTATTATGCTATATAAAAATGCAAATGATCCTGCAAACCCTTATAGGAATATAGATGCATTTCAATGAGGAGTTGCTATAAAGATAGACAAAGATGCTTGAATAAAAGAATTGGCAAGAATCTCACATATTGACACAAATAATTTAGAAGAAAAAAGACAAACCGAATGTAGGGCTTATTCAAAAGAAAATCTTGCTCCGCCTAGATGTGAAAAAATTATCGGATGATGAGAATATTGTCCTCCTGTTTCAACCTATATTCCTCCTTATTGCTATGAATCAAGTACAGCTTGAGAATATCTGGCAAACAATATCTGGCAATATAACAATGATTTTGTTTTAAGAAACTTATATTTTGATAACAACTGGTATACTGTAAGTAATGGAAAAATACAAATCAATAGCATTAATAATTTTTCTAAAGTAAATGAGCTTAAGTTAAATTAATTGTTTACTTAATAAAAACCTCGATTAAATTAATCGAGGTTTTTATATTATATATTGAAATTAATTATGTCTTCATTCAGATATTGCAAGTCTTTGTTTGTGAATTCATAAATTTTTGCGGGCCTATTTGAGCTTATCTTGTCATATTCTCAAGTAAACTTTATAATTTTCAATTGTTCAACATTTCTCCTGAAATTTCTTTTATCAAGCTCTTCTCAAAATATTATTTCATAAGTTTTCTGCATTTGACTTAGAGTAAATTTTGGAGGAAGTATGTCTTTTGATATTGTAGTATGTTCAAGACGAAATTTCAATCTTTGTCTCGCAAATTTTATAATGTTTTTATGATCATATCAAATATCTACTTTATCGATATTATTATATTCTATAATATTGATTTTTGTTAAATCCACATCTTTAAGGAATTTGTTTTTATTTATAAGTGCAAAATATGATATAGAAACAAAGTGGGAATTGGAATCTGGTCTGTATGTATCTCAAAATGTATGCAATTGTTCTTTGTATACTCATTCGATTCAGGTCCTATGGCGCAAGATATCATCAAAATTTTCTTCAAGAGTATATCCTTTCCTTACATATCACTCAGGCAGAATATAATAATTTTTTCATTCGATTATCTTATTTACTAAAATTATGCATAATTTTTCTTTATATATGGTAAAGATTACTATATCAATAATAATTGATGGTGCAGTCAAATCAAACTTATCTCTTGTAATATTGGTTTCATTATTTCTAAGTGAAGTCATGTATATTTATTTGTTATTAAACTAAGTATAGTATATACACTTTTTTTTAAAAACAAATTTATTTATTAATAATTTTGTATATTTTATTGGCTTAATTATGCTATTATAATAAGTGTATTTTAAACATTTGCATTTTTTATTCTTTTACATATAATATTGTTAATATCTGAAACGCAAAAAAAATAACTATAAACTTAATTAGTAAACACACAAGGATATATAGAATATAATCCACAAATAATTACTCAAAATAAAGTTTTAGTTAAGGTTAATATTTAATATATACAAATATTTAAATATAATAATCTATTTGCCTACAGATGGGATATAAAAATAAATAATTCTCAACAAAGTATTTATTACAAGTTGGGATTTAGGTAAAATATTTTTATATAACTGCATTTAAATATAGTTATTTGCACAGTTATTAGTAAGTGTTAGAATTACCATTAGTATTGATATTGTCTAGAAGAAATAAAAGAAAATAATACTATCTATTTGTATATCTTCAATTTAATATTGAAATGTCAGTATATGCAAAGATAATCATTAGACCCTTTATTTCGGAAAGCCATAATGTTATACAACTAGCATTATTAAAGCTCACAATATGATATTGTATGACTGTTAGTAAGTGTCTTTTGGGCACTTACTAATGAATTATACAATATATATTAACATAAAAAATATGAGCCAACCTTTATTTGATCAGGATCTGTTTCTTGATTTATCCAAAGATGAACAATCCTTTATAATTCAATCTTTACTTGAAGCTGAGTATAATCAGCTAGTTCTTATTAGGTTGCTCTTATTGATGATGCAAGAAAATTAATAAATTTATTATTTAATTTTAGTATTATGAAAAATAGCCCTCTTTACATAACAGCGCTTGTTTTGATTATTATTTGATGAATAAATTGGTGACTCATATGATTTTTTAATTTCGATCTTGTTGCTGCAATATTTTGAGTAATGTCAGTTTTGTCACGAATAATATACGCGATTGTTGGAATATCTGCAATTTATGTCGCGATTGTTCTTTGAATGTGACAACAATAGGCTATATTTGCCACTTTAAAACGGGTTATTCATATATGAACTTCCCTCTCAATACATTTAAATCCTTGAGACGGATGTTCATTTTTTATATTCTAATTTTTCAATTTTATGAAGACATTTATGAATAATATATTTAAAACAAGCGGTACCTTATTGATAATCTATTTTTCAACACTTTTTATCCCAAATATTTCAGCAAATGAAAACCAAATCATCGACATTATTCATATCGATACGGTAAGTCCTACGATAATGTCCTGATCCAGTCTTAAATTAATTGCAACAGCGATAGATCAAAATGGTATCGTCATGGATCCTAATCCTTCATTCACTTGGACATCTGATAATCCTTGAATCGTTGAAGTTGATGCAAATGGTATA